>NZ_JAAGPE010000214.1:0-16909 GCF_017104605.1 Burkholderia sp. Ac-20384
TAGCGGCGGCAGGCCGACGTTCAGGATGTTGAGCCGGTAATAGAGATCCGCGCGGAACGTGCCGGCCTCGACGGCCGCGAGTAGCGGGCGGTGCGTCGCGGCGATCACGCGCACGTCGATGCGGATCGGCTCGGTCGAACCGAGTCGGATCACCTCGCGCTCCTGCAGCACGCGCAGCAGGCGGCTCTGCAGCGACGGCGGCATCTCGCCGATCTCGTCGAGAAACAGCGTGCCGCGGTGGGCGGCTTCGAACAGGCCGGTCTTGCCGCCACGCCGCGCACCGGTGAACGCACCTTCCTCATAGCCGAACAGCTCGCTTTCGAGCAGCGCTTCCGGAAACGCGCCGCAATTGACCGCGACGAACGGGTAGCTGCGCCGCGCGGACAGCGCGTGCAGGCTTTGCGCAATCATTTCCTTGCCGGTGCCGCTTTCGCCGAGCACGAGCACGGTCGCGTCGGATTTTGCGTAGCGGCGCACGAGATCGCGCACGCGCGCCATCGGCGCCGATGCGCCGACCACGTCGTCGAGCGCGTAGCGCGCCGCGAACTGCTGCGTGGTGGGCTGCGAACGCAGCGCGCGGTCGAGCCGTTCGACCGCACGCGACTCCTGGAACGTCAGCACGCTGCCCGACGTGACGCCGCGATCGACGAGCGGCCCGCGATGCACGACGTAGCGCACGCCGCGCACGGTCGCGAGCGCGTCACCGTCCTCGCCGCGCAGCGTGCGCAGTTCGGGCCGCAGGTCGACGAGCGCGCGGCCGACGGCCGCCGCGGGTTCGACCCCGAGCGCCGACGCGAGCCGCTCGTTGATCGCCTCGACACGGCCGCGCGCGTCGAGCGCGACCACGCCGTCGCGCAGGTGCTGGAGCAGGTTGTCGAGCCGCTGGCGGCGGAATGCCTCGGCATGCGTCGCATAGGCGACTTCGAGTGCCGTATCGACGGCCTTGCGTACCGATGCGTGCGAATACAGGAACACCGCGCCCATGCCGGCGCTGGCCGCGAGATCGGTGACGAGGCCGGGGCCGACGATCGTCTCGATGCCGCGGTCGCTCAGGTCGTGCACGCAGGCTTCCGCTTCCTGTGCAGACTGATATGACGCAAACTGCACGTCGAGGCCGTACGCGGCGACGAAGCGGCGCACTTCGGGCGGGGTTTCCCCGGCGCTGACGAGTGCGATCCGCGACGCGTCGCGCCGTGCGCGCGCAAGCGCCTGCATCACGTCGAAGCCGGTCGGCGACACCACCACCACCGGCACCTGTGCACGCGTTTTCAAAAAGCCGCCGTTCGAGCCGGCCGCGACGATCACGTCGGGCCGCGCGGTGCCGGCCTCGGCGATCGCGCTGAGCGCATCCTCATAGGCGCGCGTCACGATGCGCACGTCGGCGCGTTCGTCGAATTCACCGGCGATCTCGCGAAAGAGATCGCGCAGGCGGCTGATGCCCATCGCCCAGATGCGCGGGCGCACCGCGCGATCGGCCGGGCCGACGGGCTTGGTCGAGGAGAGGTCCATGGCGGTCGATTATGCGCGTGCGATTTCATTTTTGAAACATGAGATTGCCGAATTGAAATCACCGGGCGCCGCCTCGCCCGTGCAAGGTGCTTAAGAATCAGTGGGTTAGCGACATTGCGCGAGCTGGCCCGGTCCTTGCTGTTAATGGTCGTTCCTTCAGGAGGCCGTTCATGAGCAATACGCATCTTCAGAGCGCCGGCGCGAAATTCCGCGCGGCAGTCGCGGCGGAGCAGCCGCTGCAGGTAGTCGGCGCGATCACCGCCTATGCAGCCAAGATGGCGCAGGCCGTCGGCTTCAAGGCCGTGTACCTGTCGGGTGGCGGCGTCGCCGCGAACTCGCTCGGGATCCCCGATCTCGGCATCAGCACGATGGAAGACGTGCTGATCGACGCGAACCGGATCACCAACGCGACCGACCTGCCGCTGCTGGTCGATATCGATACGGGCTGGGGCGGCGCGTTCAACATCGCGCGCACGGTGCGCTCGTTCATCAAGGCCGGCGTCGCGGCCGTGCACCTGGAAGACCAGGTCGGCCAGAAGCGCTGCGGCCACCGTCCGGGCAAGGAAGTCGTGCCGGTCGAAGAAATGGTCGATCGCGTCAAGGCGGCGGTCGATGCGCGTACCGACGACCAGTTCGTGATCATGGCGCGCACCGACGCCGCCGCGGCCGAAGGGATCGACTCGGCGATCGAACGCGCAGTGGCCTATGTCGAAGCCGGCGCGGACATGATCTTCCCGGAAGCGATGAAGTCGCTCGATGACTACCGTCGTTTCAAGGCAGCCGTGAAGGTGCCGATCCTCGCGAACCTGACCGAATTCGGCTCGACGCCGCTGTTCACGCTCGACGAGCTGCGCGAGGCGAACGTCGACATCGCGCTGTACTGCTGCGGCGCGTATCGCGCGATGAACAAGGCCGCGCTGAACTTCTACGAGACGCTGCGCCGCGACGGCACGCAGAAGGCGGCCGTGCCGACGATGCAGACGCGCGCCGAGCTGTACGACTTCCTCGGCTATCACGAATACGAGCGCAAGCTCGACGAGCTGTTCGCACAGGGCAAGAAGTAACGCGCCCGCGTACCGGAACGCGATTCCGGAGAGCTTTGCCTGGGGCCGCACCAGGCGCTGAGGCGCCCAGTCCGGCCGACAGCTTTGCAGCGGTCGGGCCCGGCGCCGAGGCGCCGGTTGAACCGGCCTCTGATACCCCCGATACACATTGGAGAGCAGAAACATGAGCGAGACGAAAGACGCAGCAGCACCGGCCGCCGCAGGCGCATTCAAGCCGAAGAAGTCGGTGGCGCTGTCGGGCGTGACGGCCGGCAACACGGCGCTGTGCACGGTCGGCAAGACCGGCAACGACCTGCACTATCGCGGCTACGACATTCTCGACGTCGCCGAGTCGTGCGAATTCGAGGAAATCGCGCACCTGCTCGTTCACGGCACGCTGCCGAACCTGACCGAACTGGCCGCATACAAGAACAAGCTGCGCGCGCTGCGCGGCCTGCCGAACGCGCTGAAGGCGGCGCTCGAGCAGATCCCGGCGTCCGCGCACCCGATGGACGTGATGCGCACGGGCGTGTCGGTGCTCGGCACCGTGCTGCCGGAGAAGGACGACCACAACCTGCCGGGCGCGCGCGACATCGCCGACCGCCTGATGGCATCGCTCGGCTCGATGCTGCTGTACTGGTATCACTTCTCGCACAACGGCAAGCGCATCGAGACGGAAACGGACGACGACTCGATCGGCGGCCACTTCCTGCACCTGCTGCACGGCAAGACGCCGTCGAAGTCGTGGGTCGAGGCGATGCACACGTCGCTGATCCTGTACGCAGAGCACGAATTCAACGCGTCGACGTTCACCGGCCGCGTGATCGCGGGCACGGGCTCGGACATCTATTCGGCGATCACCGGCGCGATCGGCGCGCTGCGCGGGCCGAAGCATGGCGGCGCGAACGAAGTCGCATATGAGATCCAGAGCCGCTACAGCTCGCCGGACGACGCCGAAGCCGACATCCGTCGCCGCGTCGAGAACAAGGAAGTCGTGATCGGCTTCGGCCACCCGGTCTACACGATCTCCGATCCGCGCAACAAGGTGATCAAGGGCGTCGCGCACAAGCTGTCGAAGGAAGCGGGCGACCTGAAGCTGTACAACATCGCCGAGCGCCTCGAATCGGTGATGTGGGACGCGAAGAAGATGTTCCCGAACCTCGACTGGTTCAGCGCGGTGTCGTATCACATGATGGGCGTGCCGACCGCGATGTTCACGCCGCTGTTCGTGATCTCGCGCACGTCCGGCTGGAGCGCGCACATCATGGAGCAGCGCATCGACAACAAGATCATCCGCCCGAGCGCGAACTACACCGGTCCGGAAGACCTGCAGTTCGTACCGATCGAAAAGCGCTGATCACCCACCGTGCACACCGGCCTCCCGCGTGACGGGGGCCGGGCGTGCACCGGACGCCATACCCGAGTTCCCCACACCATGAATACCGCCAACCGCAAACCCCTGCCCGGCACGTCGCTGGACTATTTCGACGCGCGTGCCGCGGTCGAAGCGATCGCGCCCGGCGCCTACGACACGCTGCCGTACACGTCGCGCGTGCTCGCCGAAAACCTCGTGCGCCGCTGCGATCCGGCGATCCTTGCCGATTCGCTGAAGCAGATCATCGAGCGCAAGCGCGAACGTGATTTCCCGTGGTTCCCGGCGCGCGTCGTGTGCCACGACATCCTCGGGCAGACGGCACTCGTCGATCTCGCCGGCCTGCGCGACGCGATCGCCGACGGCGGCGGTGACCCGGCCAAGGTGAACCCGGTCGTGCCCGTGCAGCTGATCGTCGACCACTCGCTCGCCGTCGAATGCGGCGGCTTCGATCCGGATGCGTTCGCGAAGAACCGCGCGATCGAGGATCGCCGCAACGAGGATCGCTTCCACTTCATCGAGTGGACGAAGAAGGCGTTCGAGAACGTTGACGTGATCCCGCCGGGCAACGGCATCATGCACCAGATCAACCTCGAGAAGATGTCGCCGGTGATCCAGGCGCAGGACGGCGTCGCGTATCCGGACACCTGCGTCGGCACCGACAGCCACACGCCGCACGTCGACGCGCTCGGCGTGATCGCGATCGGCGTCGGCGGCCTCGAAGCGGAGAACGTGATGCTCGGCCGCGCATCGTGGATGCGCCTGCCCGACATCGTCGGCGTCGAGCTGACCGGCAAGCGTCAGCCCGGCATCACCGCGACGGACGTCGTGCTCGCACTGACCGAGTTCCTGCGCAAGGAAAAGGTGGTCGGCGCGTACCTGGAGTTCCGGGGCGTTGGTGCGTCGAGCCTCACGCTCGGCGATCGCGCGACGATCTCGAACATGGCGCCCGAATATGGCGCGACGGCCGCGATGTTCTTCATCGACGGCCAGACGACCGACTACCTGCGCCTCACCGGCCGCAGCGACGAGCAGGTGAAGCTCGTCGAGACCTACGCGAAGGTGGCGGGCCTGTGGGCCGATACGCTGGACAACGCGCAATACGAGCGCACGCTGACGTTCGACCTGTCGAGCGTCGTGCGCAACATGGCCGGCCCGTCGAACCCGCACAAGCGGCTGCCGACGTCCGATCTCGCCGCGCGCGGGATCGCCGGCCAGTGGGAAGAGAAGGCGGGCGAGATGCCCGACGGCGCGGTGATCATCGCCGCGATCACGAGCTGCACGAACACCAGCAACCCGCGCAACGTGATCGCAGCGGCCCTGCTCGCACGCAACGCGAATGCGCGCGGCCTCACGCGCAAGCCGTGGGTGAAGAGCTCGCTCGCGCCCGGCTCGAAGGCGGTCGAGCTGTACCTGGAAGAAGCGAACCTGCTGCCCGAACTCGAGAAGCTCGGCTTCGGCATCGTCGCGTTCGCGTGCACGACGTGCAACGGGATGTCGGGCGCGCTCGATCCGAAGATCCAGCAGGAGATCGTCGATCGCGACCTGTACGCGACGGCCGTGCTGTCCGGCAACCGCAACTTCGACGGCCGCATCCACCCGTACGCGAAGCAGGCGTTCCTCGCGTCGCCGCCGTTGGTGGTCGCGTATGCGATCGCCGGCACGATCCGCTTCGACATCGAGAAGGACGTGCTCGGCCACGACCAGGATGGCAAGCCCGTCACGCTGAAGGACATCTGGCCGACCGACGAGGAGATCGATGCGATCGTCGCGGCGAGCGTGAAGCCCGAGCAGTTCCGCAAGGTCTACGAGCCGATGTTCGCGCGTAGCGCCGATGCGGGCGAGCGCGCGGCGCCGCTGTACGACTGGCGCGCGCAGAGCACGTACATCCGCCGTCCGCCGTACTGGGAAGGCGCGCTGGCCGGCGAGCGTACGCTGCAGGGGATGCGCCCGCTCGCGGTGCTCGGCGACAACATCACGACCGACCACCTGTCGCCGTCGAACGCGATCCTGCTGAACAGCGCAGCCGGCGAATACCTCGCGAAGATGGGCCTGCCGGAAGAAGACTTCAACTCGTACGCGACGCACCGGGGAGACCACCTGACCGCACAGCGCGCGACCTTCGCGAACCCGACGCTGATCAACGAGATGGCGATCGTCGACGGCGCGGTGAAGAAGGGCTCGCTTGCCCGAGTCGAGCCGGAAGGCAAGGTCATGCGGATGTGGGAAGCGATCGAGACGTACATGAATCGCAAGCAGCCGCTGATCGTCGTGGCCGGCGCCGACTACGGCCAGGGCTCGTCGCGCGACTGGGCCGCGAAGGGCGTGCGGCTCGCGGGCGTCGAGGCGATCGCCGCCGAAGGCTTCGAGCGGATCCACCGCACGAACCTGATCGGGATGGGCGTGCTGCCGCTCGAGTTCAAGCCGGGCACGAACCGGACGACGCTCGGCATCGACGGCACCGAAACTTTCGACGTGATCGGCGAGCGCACGCCGCGCGCCGACCTGACGCTCGTGATTCATCGCAAGAACGGCGAGCGCGTCGAGGTGCCGATGACGTGCCGGCTCGATACGGCCGAGGAAGTGTCGATCTACGAAGCGGGCGGCGTGCTGCAGCGCTTCGCGCAGGACTTCCTCGAATCGTCGCAGGCGGCTTGATCGAGTCACACAGGGATAACGCACACATGGCTCACACTCCTCAAATCAGGATTCCCGCGACCTATCTCCGCGGCGGCACCAGCAAGGGCGTGTTCTTCCGGCTGCAGGACCTGCCGGACGCCGCGCAGGCGCCGGGCGCCGCGCGCGACGCGCTGCTGCTGCGCGTGATCGGCAGCCCCGATCCGTACGGCAAGCAGATCGACGGGATGGGCGGCGCGACGTCGTCCACCAGCAAGACGGTGATCGTGTCGAAGAGCACGCGGCCCGGCCACGATGTCGATTACCTGTTCGGTCAGGTCTCGATCGACAAGGCGTTCGTCGACTGGACCGGCAACTGCGGCAACCTGTCGGCGGCGGTCGGCCCGTTCGCGATCAGCGGCGGGCTCGTCGATCCGGCGCGCGTGCCGCGCGACGGCGTCGCGACCGTGCGGATCTGGCAGGCGAACATCGGCAAGACGATCGTCGCGCATGTGCCGGTGACGAACGGTGCGGTGCAGGAGACGGGCGACTTCGAGCTGGACGGCGTCACGTTCCCGGCCGCCGAGGTGCAGCTCGAGTTCATGGACCCGGCCGCCGAGGAAGAAGGCGCGGGCGGGTCGATGTTCCCGACCGGCAACCTGGTCGACGATCTCGCGGTGCCGGGCGTCGGTACGCTGAAGGCGACGATGATCAACGCGGGCATTCCGACGATCTTCGTCGAAGCGGAAGCGATCGGCTATACGGGCACCGAGCTGCAGGACGCGATCAACGGCGATGCGAAGGCGCTCGAGAAGTTCGAGACGATTCGTGCGCACGGCGCGCTGCGCATGGGCCTGATCGACACGCTCGATGAAATCGCGACGCGGCAGCACACGCCGAAGATCGCGTTCGTCGCGAAGCCGGCCGATTACGTCGCATCGAGCGGCAAGCGCGTGAACGCAGGTGACGTCGACCTGCTGGTGCGCGCGATGTCGATGGGCAAGCTGCACCACGCGATGATGGGCACGGCGGCGGTCGCGATCGGCACGGCTGCGGCGATCCCGGGCACGCTCGTCAACCTGGCAGCGGGCGGCGGCGAACGCAACGCGGTGCGCTTCGGGCATCCGTCGGGCACGCTGCGCGTCGGCGCGGAAGCGCAGCTCGAGAACGGCGAGTGGACCGTCACCAAGGCGATCATGAGCCGCAGTGCGCGGGTGCTGATGGAAGGCTGGGTGCGCGTGCCGGGCGACGCGTTCTGAGCGTGGCCGGCTGGTGCGTTGCAGATGCGGGCGGCTTCGGCCGCCCGCGTCGTTTTCATCAGCCGTGCAGGAACCGGCGCAGCGCGTCGTGGCTGAGGCGGCGTGCCGCTTCGGCGACGCGTGCACCGGGCACGATGTCGAAACCGTGCACGCCGCCGGGGAGCACGTGCAGTTCGGTCGGCACGCCTGCGCGAAGCAGGCGCTGCGCGTAGTCGAGATTCTCGTCGAGGAACAGGTCGAGCGAGCCGACCGACAGGAACGCGGGCGGCAGGCCTGCCAGCTGCGTGGCGCGTGCGGCGGCCGCGTACGGCGACACGCCGTCGACGCCCGGCGCGTGACCGAGCAACGCGCTCCAGCCGAACCGGTTGTTGGCCGCATGCCACACGAACTCACCGGCATGCGGATGCGGCGCGCGCGTGCAGGTGCGATCTTCGAGCATCGGATAGATCAGATGCTGGAACGCGAGCCGGTATTCGCCGCGGTCACGTGCCAGCAGCGCCAGCGCGGCGGCGAGCCCGCCGCCCGCGCTTTCGCCTGCCACGCCGATCCGCGCCGCGTCGATGCCGAGTGCATCGGCCTGGCGGAAGACCCACGCGAGCGCTGCGTAGCAGTCCTCGATCGCGCCGGGAAACACGGTTTCCGGCGCGAGGCGGTAGTCGATCGAGATCAGCGCACAGCCGAGCTGCGTCACGACTGACCGGTGCACCGTCTCGAGATCCTTTGCCGCGCCGCGCACGTAGCCGCCGCCGTGCATGTGGACGATCGCCGGAAGCGGGCGCGCGGCGGCTTCGGGCAGATAGACGAGGACCGGGACGTCCGGCGCGCCGGCGGGGCCGGGCACCGCGCGGCGTTCGAGCGTGCTGCCGACGAGGTCGGGCGGCGGTAGCGGCAGTACGCGTTCGCGCGACTGCGCGAGGGTGTCGGCGCTGAGCGTGACGGTCGGCCAGGCCACGAGCAGCGGGCGGATTTCACGATCGACGAGATGCAGGGTATCCAACGCGTCACTCCATCGAAAAGGCGGGATGCGCGCTCACAGCACGCTGCGCGCGACGACCCAACGGTGTACCTCGGTCGGCCCCTCGAAGATGCGCATCAGCCGCGCTTCGCTGGCCATCTGCTGCAGCGGCATTTCCTTCGCCATGCCCATCGCGCCGAGCGTCTGCATCGCATGATCGATGACGCGCCACGCCATTTCGGTCGCGAACACCTTGACCATCGAGATCTGCGTGCGCGCGTCCTGCCCGGCATCCACGCGCGCGGCCGCTTCGTAGGTCATGAGGCGGCACGCATGGATTTGCGTGAGCGCATCGGCGACCCACCACTGGATCGCCTGGCGTTCCGCGAGCGGCACGCCGAAGGTCTTGCGCTGTTTCGCATGGTCGCACAGCAGCGCGACCGCGCGCTCGGCACGGCCGATGCACCAGGCGGCCATCTCCAGCCGCCGGTTCGCGAGCCGTGCCTGCATCGGCGCGAAACCGGCGCCTTCCCGGCCCAGCAGTTGCGTGGCGGGAATGCGGCAGTTCTCCAGCACGATTTCATACGTGGACAGCCCGCCGATCATCGGAATCCGGCGTTCGATGATGAAGCCCGGCGTGTCGCGGTCGACGATGAACGCCGACATGCCGCCGCGCTTGCCCTTGCTTCGATCGGTGAGC
Source organism: Burkholderia sp. Ac-20384 (assembly GCF_017104605.1). Classification (NCBI taxonomy): domain Bacteria; kingdom Pseudomonadati; phylum Pseudomonadota; class Betaproteobacteria; order Burkholderiales; family Burkholderiaceae; genus Burkholderia; species Burkholderia sp. Ac-20384. Next base: position 9,455 of record NZ_JAAGPE010000214.1, read on the forward strand.
GCCATCACGATCGTCCAGTCGGCTTCGGTCGCGTGGCTGATCCAGATCTTGCGGCCGTTCAGCACCCAGCCGTCGTCGTCGCGCACGGCTGTCGTGGACAACGCGCCCGGATCCGAGCCGGCGCCCGGCTCGGAGATCGCCATCGCGGCACGCGTGACGCCGCGTGCGTACGGGTCGAGATAGCGTGCGCGCTGCGCATCGTCGGCCACGTCGCACAGCATCCGCAGGTTCGGCGAGTCGGGCGGCAGGATGTACGGGGTCACGGTCGCGCCGATCGCTTCGTTCACGCCGACCATCGCGACGGCCGGCAGGTCGGCGCCGCCCGCATCGAGCGGCGCGTCGAGTCCCCACAGGCCGAGCTGCCGCGAGCGCTCGTCGAGGTGCGTGCGTTCGTCGTCGAGCAGCCCGAAGGGCCGGCCGTCGGCCTCGCGCGCCATCACGGCCGCTTCGAGCGGAATCAGTTCGTCCTTCACGAAGCGTGCGACGAGGTCCCGGATCATCCGGTGGTCGAGTTCGAGTTCGAAATTCATGAGAGTCGATGAGGGGGAGGGAAGGAAATGCCGACGCGGTCAGCCCGCGTTCGGACGAGACGATGCGCGGGCGCGCAGCGTGAAAAGCAACGCGACGGCACCGGCTGCGAGCAGCGCGGCGTTGAAATAGAGTCCGCCGCGCATCGACCCGGTGGCCGTGTTGAGCACGCCCATCAGGAACGGGCTCGCGAACCCGCCGATCGCGCCGGACATCGTGATCGCCGCGATCGCGACCGCCATCGAACGCTTCGGCAGCGCGAGCCCCGGCAGCACCCAGAACGCCGGTAGCGTCGCTGCGTGCGTAGCGACCGCGATACAGAGCACGATCAACAGGTGCGGCGTGCCGGTGACGCTTGCCAGCCCGATGAGCGCCGCTGCGCACGCGATCATCGCGAACGCACCGTGCCCGCGCCATTCGCGCCGGCGTTCGGTGCGCCAGCCCATCCCGAGCATGCCGACGATGCCGCACAGGTAGGGCAGCGCGGACAGCAGCCCGATCTGCATCGCGCCATGCAGGCCGCCGCGATGCAGGATCACGGGCATCCAGAACACCAGCGCATAGCCGGCGGCCGCGATCGCGAAATTGGCCGCGCACAGCAGCCAGAAATCGCGGTGCGCAAGCAGCGGTCGAGCTGTGATTGCCTCCGGCTTGCCGGCTTCGGCCTGCGTGTGCGCGGCGCGCAGCGCGGCCTTGTCGGCTTCCGACAACCAGCGAGCGTCGTCCGGCCGGTCGTCGAGAAAGCGCAGCGCGACGAAGCCGAGCACGCTGCTCGGCAGCCCTTCCACGAGGAACAGCCATTGCCAGCCGCTCAGGCCGGCGGCGCCATCGAAGTACGACAGGATCGCGCCCGACACGGGGCCGGCGATCATCCCCGCGAGGTACAGCGCGGTCATGAAGAGCGCGAACGCCTTCGCGCGTTGCTTCGGCGGATACCACGCGCCGAGATAGAACAGGATGCCGGGGAAGAAGCCCGCCTCGAACACGCCGAGCAGGAAGCGGCACGCGTAGAACTGCGCGGGCGTGGTGACGAACATCGTCGCGGCCGAGCCGAGCCCCCACAGCACCATGATCCGCGCGATCGTCCGGCGCGCGCCGATCCGCACAAGCAGCGCGTTGCTCGGAATCTCGAACGCCATGTAGCCGATGAAGAAGATGCCCGCGCCGAGCCCGTACACGGCGTCGGAGAAGTGCAGTTCGGCCGCCATCTGCGCGTGCGCGAAGCCGATGTTGATCCGGTCGATGAACGACAGCGTGTAGCAGAGAATCAGGAACGGCAGCAGCCGGCGCGAGATCCGGCGGTAGAGCGCCGGTGTCGCGCCATCGTCGACGGCGGCCGGGGCGGTCGAAAGGGTCGGGGTCATGAGCACTCCGTCAGAAGCGGTGAACGATGCCGAGCGCGAACACCTGCTCGGTGCCGCCCGGTTGCGGCTGCAGGCCGACGACGACGGTGTTGCGCGCGTCGCCGCCGTTCTTCATGTAGAGATAGCGTGCATAGAGCGACGTCCGCTTCGACAGCGGGTGGTCGTACCCGACGCCGAGCGCGGTCGCGTCGTTCGCCGAGCCTTTCACGTCGCGGCGCACGACCGAGACGAGCACGCGATCGAGCGCGCCGACGTCGATCGACGCACCGGCACTCGCGGTCGAGAACGCAGGCAGGTTCGACGCGGTGCTGACGCCATAGAGAAACGCTGCGTACAGCTTGACGTGCGCGAACGCGTAGTTGGCCGCGAACACGTAGTGGCGGGTCGTCGAAGGCGAGACGACGGGCGACAGGTTGCCGGCCGACGTGTCGCCCTGGAAGCCGGCGCCGACGTAGAGCCCGCCGATCCGGTACTGGAGCCCGGCACCGTAGTTGCGGCCGGCCTGCGTGGACAGCGCGTTCGGCGTCGGGAAGCCGTACGTGGCCATCACGCGCAGGCCGTTCCAGTCGGGGCTCAGGTACGACACCGCCTGGTTGAAGCGCGGCAGCGGCGGCGTCGTGTTGGGGGTGATCGTGTCCGTCGACGTCGCGAGCAGCGCGAGCGGCGACAGCCGTTCGTTGAGCCCGAACGGATCGCCGTCATAGACGACGTAGAACGACGGCGTGTATTGCCGGCCGAGCCGGAGGTCGCCGTAGCGCGTGTTCTGCAGCGCAACATAGGCCTGCCGGTAGAACAGCGTGCCGCCCTGGAACGAGCCGTCGGCCGGCGAGAAGCCGCTTTCCAGCACGAACTTCGTCGATGTACCGCCGCCGAGATCCTCGACGCCCGTCAGCCCGAACCGGCTCGTCGACGATCCGCCGCCGCTTTGCCGCACGCTCGACAGGCTGCCGATGCGATCGAATTCGACGTAGCTGTCGACGATCCCGTACAGCGTGACCGACGACGCGTGCGCCGATGTGGCGCATAGCACGCACGCGCCGACCACGAATGCTTTCCGTTGCATGAAGGTGTCTCCGTTCCATGTCTTTTGTCGCGCGCCCGCGTTCTGGGAGCGGTTGCGCGCGTGATGCCGTCGTGTTGCGCCGGGCTCAGCGCCCCTTGAATACCGGCTTGCGCTTCTCGAGGAACGCGCGGGCGCCCTCGACCCGGTCCTCGCTCGCATAGACGTCGGGGCCGACGTCCAGCCGCAGCGCGGCGGCCACCGGCAACCCCTGGCTGCGGGTCGTGGTTTCCTTGATGCGGCGGATCGTGAGCGGCGCGTTCCCGGCGATCGTCTGCGCCAGTTCGCGCACGGTGTCGTCGAGTGCGGCGCCGGGGACGACGCGGTTCAGCAACCCGGCGCGCTGCGCCTCGTTCGCGTCGAAGCGACGGCCCGTGAACAGCAGCTCCATCGCGATCGCACGCGGCAGCATGCGCGGCAGCAGCACGCTCGCGAAGTTCGCGCCCATGCCGACACGCGCTTCGGGCAGCGCGAACGTCGCGTGATCGGCGGCGATCCGCAGGTCGCACGCGAGCGCGATCTCGAAGCCGCCGCCGATCGCGTAGCCGTTGATCGCCGCGATGGTCGGCTTTCGCAGTTCGAGGATCAGCTCGTGCACGTTGCGTGCGAGCCCGCGCATCGGCTGCATGCCGCGTATCTCGGGGTCGCCGAGATCGACGCCCGCGCTGAAGGCACGTTCGCCCGCGCCGCGGATCACGATCACGCGAATCGACGGGTTGTCGTCGAGCGTGACGAGTTCGTCGCACAGCCGCCGGATTGCTTCCGCGGACAGCGCATTGGCGACGTGCGGACGATGGATCGTCAGCCACGCGATGCCGCTGTCGTCGTTGCGCAGGATCGACGGGGCGTCGTCGCCCGTCAGCGAAGAGAACGAGCCGGATGAGGTCATGACGCGCTCCCGGTGGCGTTCGCACGCGTGTCGTGGAGCACCCCCGCTTGCCGCAGCGCGTCCCGGTGCGCCGCGTCGATGCCGAGCGCGTCGAGCACGGCGTCGGTGTCGGCGGCGAATCGTCGCGGCGGCTGGCGGATCGAGCCGGGCGTGCGCGACAGCTTGGCCGGGATGCCCGCGCCGGTATACGTGCCGGTCTTGACGAACATCGCGTTGCGGGCCGCCTGCGGATGGTTGAAGCCATCGGCGATGGTGTTGACCGGCCCCGTCGCGACGCCGGCGCGCATCAGCCGGTCGACGACCTCGTCGGCGAGCAGCTCGCCGGTCAGCTGTTCGATCAGCGTATCGAGTGCATCGCGATGCGCGACGCGCTGCGCGTTGGTCGCGAAACGCGGATCGCGTGCGAGCTCGGGCACGCCGAGCGCTTCGACCATCTTCGCGAACGTGCGGTTATTGCCGGCGCCCGTTGCGACCGGCTTGTCCTTGCACGGATAGACGCCGTACGGCGCGATTGCGCCATACACGTTGCCGGTCGCGACGGGCACGTCGCCGGTCGCCATCCAGGTCGTGCTGACCGGATGCAGCATCGACAGCGCGGTGCTGAACAGGTCGATGTCGACGTGCTGCCCGAGGCCGGAGCGGGTCCGTTCGACCAGCGCGAGCAGGACGCTCGACACGGCACTCAGGCCCGCCGCGTAATCGACGACCGGGAACGGCACCTTCAACGGCATGCCGCCCGGTTCGCCGTTGATCGACATGAAGCCGGCGAGACCCTGCGCGACGGCGTCGTAGCCCGGAAACCGCGCCAGCGGGCCGTCGGTGCCGTATCCGGAGATCGAGCAGTGGACGAGGCGCGGGAAGTGCGCGCGCAGGCAGTCTTCGTAGCCGATGCCCCAGCGTTCGAGCGTGCCCTGCTTGAAGTTGTCGATCAGCACGTCGGCCGTGTCGAGCAGGCGGAACAGCACGTCGCGCCCGTCAGGGTGCGACAGGTCGAGCGCGAGGTTGCGCTTGTTGCGGTTGAGCCCCCAGTAGTAGCTGGAGATGCCGCTCGGCATCGCGGGGCCCCAGTCGCGCGTTTCGTCGCCCTGCGGCGGTTCGATCTTGATGACGTCCGCGCCGTGGTCGGCGAGCGTCTGCGCGCAGAACGGCCCCGCGTAGACGCGGCTCAGGTCCACCACGCGCACGCCTGCGAGTGCGCCTTCGGTACTGCTTGTCATGACGATGTTTCCTTCGATGTGGGATTCGGCTGGCCGGCATGCCGGCAGGCGATGCGTCGCGGATTCAACCGCGCGCGGCGAACAGCGCGTTCACGGCTTCGCGGTGTTCCGGGGTGGCGTGCGCGAACGCCTGGTACGACGCCGACAGGTCGAGCAGCGTGTCGAGGCTCGCGTGGCGGCCTTCGCGCAGCAGCCGCTTGGTCAGGCGCAACGCGGTGCCCGAATGCCGGGCGATGCGGCCGGCCAGTTCAAGCGCGTGCGCAAGGAGGTCGCCATCGGGAACGACGCGCGACACGAGCCCGCAACGCAGCGCCGCCTGCGCGTCCAGCGCATCGCCGGTGAACGACATTTCCGCGGCGACGGCGGCGCCGACGATCCGCGGCAGGAACCACGCGCCGCCGTCGCCCGGCACGAGGCCGAGGGCGATGAAGCTCTCGGCGAAGCGGGCGCGATCGGCGGCGATGCGGATGTCGCACATGCACGCGAGATCGGTGCCGGCGCCGATGGCCGGGCCGTTGATTGCCGCGATGGCGGGCACTTCGAGCTGGTGGAACGCGTGCGCGATGCGCTGGATGCCGTGGCGATAGCGCGTCCGGATCGCGGCGAGATCGTGCGGGTTCGAATCCATGAACGCGCGCATCGCCTTCACGTTGCCGCCCGACGAGAACGTCGTGCCGGCACCGGTCAGGACCAGCACGCGGATCGATTCGTCGCGGTTCGCGTCGTCGCAGCATTCGGTCAGTGCGTCGATCGCATCGTTGTCCGAAATGGCGTTGCGTGTTTCCGGACGGTTCATCGTGACGGTCAGGATCGGTCCCTGCCGTTCACGGGTGAGAAAGGCTGTCATCGTGTCTCCGAGTGTTCCGTACCGCGGGACTTCACGTCGCGGGCCGAAGCCTAGTATCGTCACGACGGTTGGCGCCGGGAAATTCCGTTCCACATATGTGGAAGGCTCACCCGGTGGCGTGAGGAGACGGCGGGATGAGCGGAAACGTGGTCAAGAGCGCGGCGCGCGTGTTTGAAGTGCTGGAGCTGTTCAGCGCATTGCAGCGGCCGCTGAGCGTGCGGGAGATTTCCACGCGCTGCGGCTATCCGGGATCGAGCGCGGCGGCGTTGCTGACCAGCATGAAGGCGCTCGGCTATCTCGCGTACGACGATGTCAGCCATACGTATGCGCCCACCGCGCGGCTCGTCAATCTCGGCGAAGCGCTCGTCGATTCGACGGCAGGCAGCCGGCGATACTGGCATGCCGTCGCAAAGCGGCTGGCGGTCCGCACGCGCGAGGCCGTCGTGATCGCGGTGCAGAGCGACCTGTACGTGCAGTACATCGATGCGGTCGAGGGTGCGCATACGCTTCCGATCCAGTTCTACGCGCCGATCGGCACGCGTCGCGAGATCTGCATGTCGAGCCTCGGCTGGGCGCTGCTGAGCCTCCAGCCGGACAGCGCGATCCGCCGGCTCGTGTCACGGAGCATTCGCCGGCTCGGCAAGACGGGCCGGACGATCGACGAGGATGTCGTGCTCGACAAGGTCGAACAGACGCGCCGGTTCGGCTATTCCTATTCGGCGAACACGGTCACGCAGGGCGCCGCGATGATCTCGATGGTGATCGCGGACGGCTGGAACGGCCTGCCGCTGGCCATGGGCGTGGCCGGGCCGGTCGAGCGGATCGAAGCGCAGCGCGACGCGATCGTGCACGCGATGCGGGAAGCGCTGGCCGGGCAGCGGCCGGATGCTGCGGCCGGCTAGCCGGCCGAGGCTGGCGCACGCAGGCATTCGCATAGAATCGGGAGGTTTCGTTGCTCCCGTTCCGGCTGCATTTCAGCGAGGTCGCCATGCCATTGAACACGCCGCTTTCCGGCATCCACATCGTCGAATTCGAAGGGCTCGGCCCCGGCCCGCTCGCGGGCTGGATGCTTGCCGGGATGGGCGCGCGGATCACGCTGATCGCGCGTCCGTCTGGCCGCACGAGTGCGCCGGATGCGTTGAAGGCGCGCGACGGCGACCTGCTGCGCGAAGGCAAGACGATCGTCGAACTCGACCTGAAGTCGCCGGCCGGCCGCGATGCCGCGCTCGACCTGATCGCGCAGGCCGATGCGCTGATCGAGGGGCTGCGGCCCGGCGTGATGGAGCGGCTGGGCCTCGGGCCCGACGAATGCGCGCGCCGCAATCCGACGCTCGTGTACGGGCGGATGACCGGCTGGGGCCAGCACGGCCCGCTCGCTGCCGCGGCCGGGCACGACCTGAATTACGTCGCGCTGACGGGGCTGCTGTCGTTGTCCGCGCCATGCGACGGCCGGCCGGGCGTGCCGCCGACCGTCCTCGGCGATTCGGGCGGCGCGCCCGGGCTCGCGTTCGGGATCGTCTGCGCGGCGTTCGCAGTGCGCGGGCCGCGCG
>NZ_JAAGPE010000215.1:0-16709 GCF_017104605.1 Burkholderia sp. Ac-20384
CGCGGTGCCGACCATCCCCGCGCCGCCCGACGGCCACGCATCGGCATCGAACGCGCGCGCCGGCTCGAAGCGGATGCCGATCGTGCCGTCGAACACCGGCACGAGATCGACGTCCGCCATCCGGCGCGGGGCGCCCGGCGTGCTCACGTACGGCGTCGCGAAGCGCGCGGCGTCGTGCGCGACGAACGCGGTGCCGGTCATCCCGAGCGGTGTCGTGACAAGTGCGGCCACCGCGTCGGCGAGCGGCCGCCCGTCGACCGCCTCGATCAGCGCGCCGACCACGTCGATCGCGAGCGAATAGCCCCACGACGTGCCCGGCGCGAACTGCAGCGGCACGCCGGCGATGCGCCGCAGGTTCTCGGCGAGCGACAGACCCGAGCGATCCATCCCGTCGGACACGCCGGCACGCGCATACGGGCCGTCGCCGTCCGCTTCGAGGAAGCGGTAGCCGAGGCCGGCCGTATGCGATAGCAGATGACGCAACGTGATGACGGCAGGCGTGCCGTCTGGCAACGCCGGACGGAACCCGGGCAACCAGCGCGTGACCGGTTCGTCGAGCGCGATGCGGCCTGCCGCGACCAGCCGCATCGCGGCGGCCGCCACGACCGGCTTCGTGACCGACGACAGACGGAACAGCGCGTCTTCCCGCATCGGCGTGCCGGCTTCGCGATCGGCAAGCCCGACGGCGCGCGCATAGCGCAGCTCGCCGTCCTGCGCGACCAGCACGACCGCGCCGACCATGCGCGTGTCGGCAAGCGCGCGATCGAGCGCATCGTCGAGCCGGTGGCGCAGCGCGGCCTCCGGTTCCACGCGCACAGCGGAGACAGGCAGGGATGACATGGCGAGACCTCATACAGTGAACGAGCGCTCATCGTAGGGAGCCGACGCAAGAAGAAAAACCGGGGTAGAGTTCCGGACAATCCGGACGCCGGCGTCCGCAATCGGAAACTCGCATGGAAAACCTCGGCGGCTTCGTCGTGTTCGTTCAGGTCGCGGAAACGCGCAGTTTCGTCGCGGCCGGGCGCGCGCTCGGACTGTCGGCATCGGCGATCGGCAAGCGCATCGCGCGGCTGGAGGCACGCCTGAACGTGCGGCTCTTTCACCGCAGTACGCGCAGCATCACGCTGACGGCCGAAGGCACGCGCTTTCTCGAACGGTGCCGGCGCGTGCTCGCCGAGCTCGACGCCGCCGAGCAGGAACTGACGCACAGCGCCGAAGCGCCGCGCGGGCGCTTGCGTGTGAGCCTGCCGACGATCGGCACGCTGCTGCTGCCGGTGCTCGCCGATTTCATGGCCGCGTATCCGGAGATCGAGCTCGACATCGACTTCAGCGACCGGCTCGTCGACGTCGTCGACGAAGGCTTCGACGCGGTGCTGCGCACCGGCCAGCCGTCGGATTCGCGGCTGTCGTCGCGGCTGCTCGGCCACTTCCGCCAGCACCTCGTCGCGTCGCCCGACTATCTCGACCGGCACGGCACGCCGCGCACGCCGGCCGATCTCACGCAGCACCGCTGCCTGCACTACCGTTTCCCGACCAGCGGCAAGCTCGAAACCTGGCCGCTGCGCGTACCGCGCGCGGGCACGCTGCCCGAGGTGCCGGTCGCGATGGTCAGCAACAGCGCGGAAGCGCGCTTGTGCTTCGCGCTGCGCGGGCTCGGCATCGCGTGCCTGCCCATCTTCTTCGTGCGCGACGCGCTCGAAGACGGCACGCTGCGCGCGGTGCTCGACGAGCACGTCGCGAGCTGCACGCCGATCTACGTGCTGTGGCCGTCAGGGCGCCACCCGACGCCGAAGCTGCGCGCGTTCGTCGATTACATGGCCGCGCACCTGCCGGTGTGAGCGCGGCCGGCCGTCATGCGGCCTTCGCGTGCACGCTCAGCCGGCGGAACGCCTGCCCGTGCTCGTCGAACAGGTGGCAATGCTCGGCTTCCGCGTGCACATGCAGCGCCTCGCCGGTGCGGTACGTGTCGAGCGGCGGAATCCGCGCGATCAGCCCGTCCGGCGCGACGGCCGATTCCGCATACAGGTACGCGGCATCGCCGAGCGATTCGACGGCCATCGTCTTCGCTGCGACGCCGGTCGCCGCCGCTTCGACTTTCAGGTGCTCGGGCCGCACGCCGACCGTCACCGCCGCACCGCGCTGCAGCCCTGCCGCTTCGACCGCGACACGCTGCGTCTCGCCGCTGTCGAAACGCACGAGCACGCCACCGGCATCGACCGATTCGACGGTGCCCTTCAGGAAGTTCATCTTCGGCGAGCCGATGAAGCCCGCGACGAACTGGTTCGCCGGCGCGTGATACAGCTCGTTCGGCGTACCGACCTGCTGTACCGCGCCGCCCGACAGCACGACGATCTTGTCCGCGAGCGTCATCGCCTCGACCTGGTCGTGCGTCACGTAGATCATCGTCGTCTTCAGCTCGTCGTGCAGCCGCGCGAATTCCAGCCGCATCTTCACGCGCAGCGCCGCGTCGAGGTTCGACAGCGGCTCGTCGAACAGGAACACCTTCGGCTTGCGCGTGATCGCGCGGCCGATCGCGACGCGCTGCCGCTGGCCGCCCGACAGCTGCTTCGGCTTGCGATCGAGCAGATGGTCGATGTGCAGGATCTTCGCGGCCTGCTTCACGGCCTGGTCGATCTCCGGCTTCTTCGCGCCCGCGAGCTTCAGCCCGAACGCCATGTTGTCGTACAGCGTCATGTGCGGGTACAGCGCATACGACTGGAACACCATCGCGATGCCGCGCTTCGCGCTCGGCACGTCGTTGACCTTCGCGCCGTCGATCAGCAGGTCGCCGCTCGAGATGTCCTCGAGGCCGGCGATCATCCGCATCAGCGTGGATTTGCCGCAGCCGCTCGGGCCGACGAACACGACGAATTCGCCGTCGGCGATGTCGAGGTTCACGTTGCGCAGCACTTCGGTGTCGTCGTAGCGCTTCGCGATGTTGCGCAGGAGCACGCTTGCCATGATCTGTCTCCGTTCGTTCGTGATGCGCCGCGTCGAGCGCGGCGCCTTGGCGTTGCCAGTGATTGTCAGTTCGGCAGGACCGCGCCGGTCGCCTGCCAGCGCGCGACGTAGCCGGGTAGCTCGTGCATGTCGTCGAATACGTGACGCGCGCCGATCCCGCGCAACGCGTCGATCTGCGCGTCCGACGCATGCCCGCCGCCGACGAAGCCGAGCACGGTCATGCCGGCCGCGGCGGCCGCGGTGATGCCGGTCACGCTGTCCTCGACCACGAGGCACTGGGCCGGCGCGACGCCGAGCGTGCGCGCAGCGGCGAGATACACGTCGGGCGCCGGCTTCGGCCGCGCGACGGCATCCGCGCAGAACAGCCGGTTACCGAAGAAGCGCGCGAGGCCCGTGCGCGCCAGCGCCGCCTCGACGTACGCGCGGTAGCTGTTGCTCGCGCAGGCCGTCGTCAGTTGAATCGCGGCCAGCGCCGCATCGATGCCGTCGACCATCGGCGCATTGACGGCCGCCGCCTCGACCGCGGCGCGGATTTCGACGACGTCGTCGTTCGACAGCGTGCGCCCGACAGCCTCGCCCGCGCCGGCCAGCACGCGTTCGATGCGCAGCCCGAGCAGCGGCATCACGGCCGGCCGCGCATCGACACCCGGCCAGCGGGCATCAAGTTCGCGCACGATCACGTCGGCCGCCACCGCTTCGCTGTCGATCAGCACGCCGTCGCAATCGCAGATCAGGACGTTCATCGCGGTCATTTGACGGCTCCGAACGTGAGCCCGCGCACGAGCTGCTTCTGCGACAGCCAGCCGACGATCAGGATCGGCGCGACGGCCAGCAACGAAGCCGCGGACAGCTTCGCCCAGAACAGCCCCTCGGGGCTCGAGTACGACGCGATGAACACGGTCAGCGGCGCCGCGTTCGAGCTCGACAGGTTGATGCTCCAGAACGCCTCGTTCCACGACAGGATCACGAGCAGCAGCGCGGTCGACGCGAGCCCCGGCAGCGCCATCGGCATCAGCAGGTAGACGATCTCCTGCCACGTCGACGCGCCGTCGATGCGCCCCGCTTCGAGGATGTCCTTCGGGATCTCGTTGAAGTACGTGAAGGTCATCCACACCGCGATCGGCAGGTTGATCAGCGTGTAGACGATCACGAGGCCCGACACGGTATCGAGCAGCCCCGCGTTCTTCCACAGCAGGTAGATCGGCACGAGCACGCCGACCGACGGCATCATCTTCGTCGACAGCATCCACAGCAGCACCTTCTGCGTACGGTGGTTCGGGAAGAACGCCATCGCGTACGCGGCCGGCACCGCGAACAGCAGCGAGATCACCGTAACGCCCGCCGAGATCAGCACCGAATTCCACGCGAACGCGAAGTAGTTGCTGCGCGCGAACACCTCGCGGAAGCTGTCGAGCGTCGGGATGAAGAACAGCGTCGACGCGTACGCCTGCTGCTCGGTCTTGAACGCGGTGATCGCCATCCAGAAGATCGGGAAGAACAGCAGCAGCGCGATCAGCCATGCGAGCGTGCCGGGCAGCGCGCGCCGCACGAGGTCGAACACGGCCGGCACGCGCCGGCCTTCGAAGGTCAGGTCGCTCATTTCTCGTATTCCCCCTTCAGGTTGCGCGCGAGCATCCGCACGAGGAAGAACGACACGACGTTCGCGACCACCACGGCGATGATGCCGCCGGCGGACGCGAGGCCGACGTCGAACTGCTGCAGGCCGAGCGCATAGATCAGGTACGACAGGTTGGTCGTCGCGTCGCCGGGGCCGCCGCCGGTCGTCGTGTAGATCTCCGCGAAAATCGACAGCAGGAAGATCGTCTCCATCATCACGACCACGGCGATCGCGCGCTTCAGGTGCGGCAGCGTGATGTAGAAGAACATTGCGATCGGGCCCGCGCCGTCGATGCGTGCGGCTTCCTTCTGCTCCTGGTCGAGCGACTGGATCGCGGTGAACAGGATCAGGAATGCGAACGGCAGCCACTGCCACGAGACGATGATGATCACCGCGGTGAGCGGGTAATCGGCGAACCAGTCGATCGGCGTCATCCCGAGCGCACGCATCGCGTTCGCGACGAGCCCGTACACCGGATGCAGGATCATGTTCTTCCAGATCAGCGCGGACACGGTCGGCATCACGAAGAACGGCGCGATCGCGAGCAGGCGGGCGACGCCCTGCCCGTAGAACTTGCGGTCGAACAGCACGGACATCAGCACGCCGCCGATCACCGTGATCGCGAGCACCGCGCCGATCAGCACGAGCGTGTGCCAGATCGCGGGCAGGAACGACGGATCGGTCGCGAGGAAGCGGTAGTTGTCGAGCCCGGCGAAGCCCTTCACGTCCGGGTTCAGCAGGTTGTAGCGCGAGAACGAATACCAGATCGTCATCGCGAGCGGAATCGACATCCACAGCAGCAGCACCGCGACGGACGGCGAGACGAGCCAGCTCGCACCGCCGCGCGTGCGGCGCGGCGCGCCGGGCGGCGACGACGCGTCGCCGACCGACGGCGCGTGAGCATGGTTCAGGGGAAGACGCAGGTGACGCATGATCGGAGTCCCTCCGGTTGATGCGCGGGCGCGAAGGCTTGCCCGCCTGTCAGCTTCGACGACGCGCACCGTGCGCCAGCGCGCACGGTGCGGGCCGCGTTACTTCTTGTAGCCGGCCTGCCGCACTGCGCGGTCGGCGGCGGCCTGCCCGGCGGCAAGCGCCTGGTCGACCGTCATCTGGCCGGCCACCGCACCGGCGATCGACTGGCCGACCACCGTGCCGAACGACTGGAATTCAGGAATCCCGACGTACTGCACGCCCGTGTATGGCACCTTCTTCAGCGACGGATCGTTCGGGTCGGCCGTCTCGATCGCCTTCAGCACGAAGTCCGAGAACGGTGCGGCGGCCTTATACTCGGGGCGCTGATACGTCGACGTGCGCGTGCCCGGCGGTACCGACGCCCAGCCTTCGTCCTTGCCGACCATCTCGATGTACTGCTTCGACGTCGCCCACGCGATGAACTTGCGCGCGGCGTCCTGCTGCTTCGACGTCTTCGGCACCGCCAGCGCCCAGGCCCACAGCCAGTGCGAGCCCTTCGGCGTGGCCGCGACCGGCGCGGCCGCGAAGCCGATCCTGTCGGCGACCTGCGACTGCTGTTTGTTATAGAGCATGCCGGCCGCGACCGTCGCATCGATCCACATCGCGCACTTGCCCGATGCGGTCAGGGTCAGGTTCTCGTTGAAGCCGTTCGAGCTCGCTCCCGGCGGGCCGTCCTTCTTCAGCAGGTTCACGTAGAACGTGATCGCCTTCTTCCATTCCGGCGACGTGAGCTGCGCATTCCAGTTCTCGTCGAACCAGCGCCCGCCGAACGTGTTCACGACCGTCGACACGTACGCCATGTTCTCGCCCCACCCGGCCTTGCCGCGCAGGCAGATCCCGTAGGTGCCCTTCGCCTTGTCGGTGAGCTTGTCCGCGAATTCGGCGATCTGGTCGTAGGTCGGCTGGTCGGGCATCTTCAGCCCCTTCGCCGCGAACAGGTCCTTGCGGTAGAACGTCATCGAGCTCTCGACGTAGAACGGCAGCGCGTACAGCTGGCCGTTGTACGACAGGCTGTCGCGCGCGGTCTTCACGATGTCGTTCAGGTCGTAGTCGGCGGGCAGGCCCGTCATCGGCGCGAGCCAGCCGCGTTTGCCCCACTGCGGCGTCTCGTAGGTGCCGATCGCCATCACGTCGAACTGGCCGCTGCCGGTCGTGATGTCGGTCGTCGCGCGCTGGCGCAGCACGTTCTCCTCGAGGATCACCCAGTTCAGCTTGATGTCCGGGTTCGCCTTCTCGAACGCCGGCGACAGCTTCTTCAGCTCGATCATGTCGGGATTGTTCAGCGTCGCGATTGTCAGCGTGCCGGCGGACGCGGCGCAGGCCGCCGTCGCGAGCGCGGCTCCGGCGAAGCAGCGCGCGGCGGCGTCGAGCATCTTTCGTTGCATGGCATGTCTCCTGTGTTTGTTCGAAGTGTCGTCGGTACTGCGTTTCCTTCACGGCCCGTCACGCCGGCCGCTGCATTCCGCACGCGCGCGCATAGTGCGCGATCACGTCGCGTATCCGGTGGCGCACCCAGGCGCGCGGCTCTTTTGCGAGGCCGCCCGCGCGGCAGGCCGCGTACACGTCCGGCAACCACTGCGCGACGAGCGTTTCCGGCACCGGCTGCCGCGCGAGGTTGTCGAAGAGTTGCTCGACCGCGGCCGCGACGGCCGGTTGCAGCCAGTAGTAGCGGATCCGGTCGCTGTAGCTGAACTGGCGCGCGAGCCGCTGCTCGGTTTCGTCGCCACGGTAGTACGGTGCCCAGTGCTCGGGCTGCGCACGCATCGCGGCGTCGACGACGTCGCGCAGCCGCGAGCGCTGTGCGAGCTCGCCGATCAGCGCGTCCTCGATGAAGGTCAGCGCGAACAGCGCCTCGCGCAGCGCGAACGTCAGTGCAGGACCGACCTTCAGCACCGCGAAGTGGTCGCGCACGAGCGCGGCGAGTGCGCCCTCGGTCTGGTAGTCGGTCGAATGCGCTTCGAACACGAGACGCGGTGTCTGCAGGATACTCGCGCCGAGCGACGCGGCCCTGGCGCTGTCGTAGTCGAGCACGTGGCGATCGTCGAAATCGACGCCCGGCTGCGCGACGATCGCGACGACGCGTGTCCATGCATCGTCGAGCCCGGCCGCCGCGAACGCGTGGCCGTGCGCATCGAGCGTCGCCGCGATGCTGTCGCTGCGCGTGACCGCGATCTGCGCGATCGCCGCATCGTCGCCGCTGCCGCTGACTTCGCCGCCCGGTGTCGGCACCTCGGTGCCGATCACGTAGACGGGCGCGATGCCGGCGCGCGCAGCCGCGTCTTCCGCCGCGCGGCACAGCTCGGCCGCGCGTGCGGCGATCGTGCGATCGTCGAGCCGCACCGGATCGTCCGCGCATGCCATGCTCGCATCGAGGTGGATCTTTTCGAAGCCGGCTTCGACGTATGCGGCGACCATCGCGCCCGCTTCACGCATTGCGTCGGCTGCGCGCCGATGCCGCCACGGATTCGGGCCGAGGTGGTCGCCGCCGAGCACGAGCGCCGACGGGGCAAGCCCGCAACGTTGC
The DNA here is from genome assembly GCF_017104605.1 of Burkholderia sp. Ac-20384. Taxonomy (NCBI): domain Bacteria; kingdom Pseudomonadati; phylum Pseudomonadota; class Betaproteobacteria; order Burkholderiales; family Burkholderiaceae; genus Burkholderia; species Burkholderia sp. Ac-20384. Next base: position 8,076 of record NZ_JAAGPE010000215.1, read on the forward strand.
GCAATCGCGTCGACGTCGCGGCGGAAATCGGCGGGCGTCATGCCCGTATAGCCGCCGAGATGGTTCACCTGGTTGCAGGTCGCCTCGATCAGCAGCGGCGAACCGTCCGCGCGCGCGGCTTCGCACGCGGCCTCCAGCACGAGCCGGTGCGCGCTGCAGATCGAATAGATGCCGCGCTGCGCGTCCGCGCGGTTCGCGTCGAAGATCATCCGCAGCACCGCGTCCGCATGCGCGGTGCGCGAACGTTCGGCGAAGGTCGTCAGGCCGGACATGCAATACCTCGTTCGGTCAGGAAGCGGTCGATTTCGGCCGCGCTGCTGTTACCTTCCATCGGGCCGCGCCGCGTGACCGCGATCGCCCCGGCCGCGTTCGCGCGGCGCAGCGCGACCTCGATCGGCATGCCCGCGACGAGGCTCGCGACCAGCGTGCCGCCAAAGCAGTCGCCGGCGCCGGTCGGATCGACTTCGTCGACCTGAAACGCAGGCGCTTCCGCCCGGTTCGCGCGATCGAACGCGACGCTGCCTTGCGCGCCGCGTTTCAGCACGACACGCTCGAGCAGCGGATGCGTCGCGAGCAGGCCCGCGATCGCGCGCTCGGCCGGCTGCGGTCCGCAGAAGAACGGCAGGTCGGCTTCGCTCGGCAGGAACAGGTGGCACGCGGCGAGCATCGCGTCGAGTGCCGCCCGCATCGGGCGAAAGCTCAGCATTTCGGGCCGCACGTTCGGATCGAACGACACTTTCGCGCCGGCGCGCGCCGCCTCGATCACGCCGCGCTGCACCGCCGCGATCGCCGATTCGCTCGTCAGCGACGAGCCCATCACGTGGAAATAGCGGCAGCCGTCGAACATCGCGGTATCGACATCGGACGCATCGACGCATGCGGCCGCACTGGTGGACAGCGTATAGACGAAGCTGCGCGAGCCGTCGTCGCGATACGCGACGAACGCGGTGCCGGTCGGGCGCGCGACGCGACGAATGCGCGCGACGTCGACCCCATCGCGTTCGAGCCGCGCGACGATCGCGTCGCCGAATGCGTCGCGACCGACGCAGCCCGCATACGCGACGCGTGCGCCGAGCCGCGCGGCCTGGTCGGCGAAGATTGCCGGCGCACCGCTCGGAAACGGCCCTTCGAACAGGCCCGGCGTTTCGAAACCCTGGCCGCGCTCGGCGGCGACGAATTCGGCGAGCAGTTCGCCAGCGACGACGATCTCGGCCATCAGGCGGCCCCTCCTCGTTCGATGGCGGCCGCGGCGTGCGGCGACACCGCTGCGTCGCGAGCCGGCCGGCAAATGGCGCGTGCGAGCGGCACCATATCAGCTCATCCAGTTGCCGCCGTCGACGTTCAGCGTCTGGGCGGTAACGTAGTCGGCGTCGGACGACGCGAGGAACAGCGCGGCGCCGGTCAGGTCGCCCGGCACGCCCATGCGGCCGAGCGGCACGGCTTCGCCGACGAGCCGCTTCTTCTCGCCGAGCGGCCGGTTCTCGTAGCGCGCGAACAGCGCATCGACCTGCTCCCACATCGGCGTGTCGACGACGCCCGGCGCGATGCCGTTCACGTTGATCCGGTGCGGCGCGAGCGCGAGCGCGGCCGACTGCGTATAGCTGATCACCGCGGCCTTGGTCGCGCAGTAGTGCGAAACGAGTGCCTCGCCACGACGCCCGGCCTGCGACGACATGTTGACGATCTTGCCGCCGCGCCCCTGCTCGACCATCCGCTGCGCGACGGCCTGCATCAGGAAGAACAGCCCTTTCACGTTGACCGAGAACAGCCGGTCGAACACGTCCCACGATTCGTCGAGGATCGGGCGCATGTCGAACAGCGCCGCGTTGTTGAACAGGATGTCGACACCGCCGAAGCGCTCGACCGTCGTGGCGACGATCCGCTCGATGTCGTCGCGGCGCGTGACGTCCGCGGTGACGGCCACCGCGCGGCCGGGGTTCGCCTCGATGAGCCGCGCAAGCGAGCCGCCTGCCGGCTTCAGGTCGACGAGCACGCAGCGTGCGCCCTCGTCCAGATAGCGTTGCGCGACCGCCTCGCCGATGCCGCTTGCGGCGCCCGTCAGGATCGCGACCTTGTCTTCCAGTCTCACTGGCTGTCTCCGGTTCGTTCTGCTTTACGACGGTAGCGAGGTGAGCGAACGCTCGCCAACCGATCAATTGCTCTGTTGGTGATCGAATGATCGGATACGCGATTCGCGCTGTCAAGGCGACGTGACGGCTTTCTATGACGCGCTGCGGCACGACGGCGCACCGCGGCGCCCCGCCGCGCACGCCCGGCAAGGCACAGCGCGCACGGTGCGGCGCGGTCGGATCGGCGATGAAGGGGACGGAGCGAGGACGGAAAGGGGAATTCGCGCTGCACGGCGCGGCGATACGTTATATCATCGCCATACTTTGTTTCACGCCCTGCTTCACGCCATGGCTACCTCATCGTCCATTGACGCCCGGCTGTCCCGGGCCGACGCATTCGCCGCCGAGCACGGGCTCGCGTGGACGCCGCTGCGCCGCCAGGTCTACGAACGCGTGCTGGCCGCGCAGCGCCCGATCGGCGCGTACGACCTGCTCGCCGAGCTCGAGCCGCAGCGCGGCCGCGTGCCGCCCACGACCGTCTATCGCGCGCTGGATTTCCTCGTCGAGCACGGCTTCATCCACCGGATCGAATCGAAGAACGCGTTCTTCGCATGCTGCGAGATCGGCGTACCGCACGAAGGCCAGTTCCTGATCTGCGATTCGTGCGGCGACACCGTCGAGATTCCCGGCGGCGACCTCGCGAAGCAGTTGTCCGCGAGCGAGCCCGCGCACGGTTTCGAAGTCCACCACCAGGTCGTCGAGCTGAGCGGCCTGTGCGGGCACTGCAAGCACAAGCCCGTGCAACGCTGACGCGCATCGCGCGGCGCACGCGCCGCCCCTTCCAACGAGGAGTTCCATGTCCATTGCCCTGAAGCGCGCGCCGCGGCGTGCCCTGTCGCCTGTCCGCTGGCTCGCCGCCGCCGTTGCCGCCCTGTCGCTCGCGGCGCCCGCGTTCGTGCAGGCCGCAACCGTCAACGTCGTGGCCGCCGAGAATTTCTACGGCGACGTCGCGACGCAGATCGGCGGCAGCCACGTCGCGGTCACGAGCATCCTCAGCAATCCGGACCAGGATCCGCACCTGTTCGAAGCGAGCCCGAAAACGGCCCGCGCGCTCCAGCACGCGCAGGTCGTGATCTACAACGGCGCCAACTACGATCCGTGGATGAGCAAGCTGCTCAGCGCGTCGAAGCAGGCGAAGCGCGCGACGATCGTCGTCGCCGATCTGGTCGGCAAGAAGGCCGGCGACAACCCGCACCTGTGGTACGACCCGGCGACGATGCCGGCCGCCGCACGCGCGATCGCGGCCGAGCTCGGCCGCGCCGACCCGGCGAACAAGGCCGAATACGACGCGAACCTGCAGAAGTTCGTCGCGTCGCTGAAGCCCGTCGACGACAAGGTCGCCGCGCTGCGCGCGCAGTACAAGGGCGTGCCGGTCACGGCCACCGAGCCCGTGTTCGGCTACATGTCCGACGCGATCGGCCTCGACATGCGCAACCAGCGTTTCCAGCTCGCGACGATGAACGACACCGAAGCGAGCGCGCAGGACGTCGCCGCATTCGAGAACGACCTGCGCAAGAAGCAGGTGCGCGTGCTGATCTACAACAGCCAGGCTGAAGAACCGATGACCAAGCGCATGCTGAAGATCGCGCGCGACGGCGGCGTGCCGACCGTCAGCGTCACCGAGACGCAGCCGGCCGGCAAGACCTTCCAGCAATGGATGGCCGGCCAGCTCGACGCGCTCTCGGCCGCGCTGGCCGCCGGCAAGCAATAAACCACCGTAACGACATGACCGCCACTCCTCACGCACTCGCCGTCGATCGCGTCACGCTCGAACTGGGCGGACGCACGATCCTACGCGACGTCAGCTTCTCGATCGAACCCGGCGAATTCGTCGGCGTGCTCGGGCCGAACGGCGCGGGCAAGACGACGCTGATGCGCGCGGTGCTGGGCCTCGTGCCCGTGTCGGCCGGCACGCTGTCCGTCGGCGGCGTGCCGGTCGTGCGCGGCAATCCGTCGATCGGCTACATGCCGCAGATCCGCAGCGGCCTCGCGAACCGCCGGATGCGCGGCTACGACTTCGTCGCGATGGCCGCCGACGGCCACCGCTGGGGGCTGCCGCACACGAACGCGGCGACGCGCCGCGACGTCGACCGCGTGCTCGATCTCGTCGGCGGCCCGACGCTTGCGCGCCGGCCGCTGTCGGAACTGTCCGGCGGCGAGCGCCAGCGCCTGCTGCTCGCGCAATGCCTGCTCGGCAGCCCGAAGCTGCTGCTGCTCGACGAGCCACTGATCAGCCTCGACCCGAACCACCAGCGCGGCGTCGTCGAGCTCGTGCGCAACGTGCAGCGCGAGCTCGGCATCACCGTGCTGTTCTCCGCGCACGAACTGAACCCGCTGCTGAACGCGCTCGATCGCGTGCTGTATCTCGGCAACGGCGTCGCCGCGCTCGGCACCGTCGACGAGGTGATCACGAAGCCGGTGCTGTCGCGGCTCTACGGTTCGCCGATCGACGTAATGCGCGTGAACGGCAAGATCTTCGTGATGTCGGGCGACGTCGAGATCGAGAAGCACGACCACGAACACGAGGACGACGACGGCCACTCGCACGGCGGTGGCGGCGGCCACGGCCATCACCACCACGGACACGCTCATCCCGGGCATTCGCACGATGTTTGAATACGACTTCATGATCAACGCCTTCGCGGCGTCGGGGATCGTCGCGGTGCTCGCGGGCATCGTCGGCTACTTCCTGGTGCTGCGCGGGCAGACCTTCGCCGGCCACGCGCTGTCGCACGTCGGCTTCACCGGCGCGACGGGCGCGGTGCTGCTCGGCATCTCGCCGATCTGGGGGATGGTCGGCTTCACGCTCGCGGCCGGGATCGGGATGGGCGCGCTCGGCGAGAAGCTCGCGGGCCGCGACGTCGCGATCGGCGTGATCCTGTCCGGCGCGCTCGGCTTCGGCCTGCTGTTCCTGCATTTCTACACGTCGTTCGCCACGCAGGTCACCGCGCTGCTGTTCGGCAACGTGCTCGCGGTGAGCCACGACACGCTCGCGGTGCTCGCCGGCATCGGCGCCGTGAGCCTGCTCGCGCTCGCGCTGATCGCGCGGCCGCTGCTGTTCGCGTCGCTGCAGCCCGAGCTGGCCGAAGCCAAGGGCGTGTCGCTGCGCACGGTGTCGATGCTGTTCCTCGCGGTGTGCGCGCTCGCGGTGGCCGCGGCGACGCAGATCGTCGGCGTGCTGCTGGTGTTCACGCTGCTGGTCGGGCCGGCTGCCGCCGCGCAGAACGTGACGACGCGGCTGTCGACCGGCGTGCTGCTCGCCGCGCTGTTCGCGTTGTTCGAAGCGTGGCTCGGCATCGTGCTCGCGTATCACACCGACTGGCCGACGAGCTTCTGGATCACCGCGCTGTCGGCACTCGTGTACGGCGCGAGCCTGTTGCGGCGCCACTGATCGCCGCCTGTCGGATCACCGCCCGAAGGAAATGAAAAACGCCGGCGCGCCCGAGGGCAGCGCCGGCGTTTTTGCATGCGCCCGCGATCGTGCGGCGCGCTGTGTGCGTTACCTGCTTCCCTGCCCGCTCACCGTGCGAGCACGCGCGCGTGATGCGCGATGTGATCGGCGATGAACGTCGAGATGAAGTAGTAGCCGTGGTCGTAGCCCGGATGGCGGCGCAGCGTCAGCGGCTGGCCTGCCTTCGCGCACGCGGCTTCGAACACGTCGGGGTTCAGCTGGTTCGCGAGGAACTGATCGGCGAGGCCCTGATCGACGAGGATGCCGTCCGCGAACTTCGGCGCATCGGCGCGCGCGACGAGCTCGCTCGCGTCGTGTGCCTTCCACGCTTCGCGATCGGCGCCCAGATAACCCGAGAACGCCTTCTCGCCCCACGGGCAGCGCGTCGGCGCGGCGATCGGCGCGAACGCCGACACCGACCGGTACAGGCCCGGATGGCGCAACGCGAGCGTCAGCGCGCCGTGCCCGCCCATCGAATGGCCGAAGATCCCGAGCCGCGCACCGTCGATCGGCAGCTCGGCCGCGACCAGCTCGCGCAGCTCGCCCGTCACGTACGACTCCATCCGGTAATGCGTGGACCACGGCGCCTCGGTCGCATCGACGTAGAAGCCCGCGCCGACGCCGAAGTCCCATGCATCGGTCTCACCCGGCACGCCCGCGCCGCGCGGGCTCGTATCGGGCATCACGAGCGCGATGCCGTGCTGCGCCGCGTATTGCTGCGCGCCGGCCTTGATCGCGAACGTCTCGTCGGTGCACGTGAGCCCCGCGAGATAGAACAGCGCCGGCACGCGGCCATGCGCGGCCTGCGGCGGCAGGTACACCGAGAACTTCATCGGCAGGCCGATGGCCGCCGAATCGTGACGGTAGAAACGCTGCTCGCCGCCGTGGCACGCATGCGAGGAAACGAGTTCGAGCATCGCGGTGCGCTCCCGGTCAGTACAGCACGACCGAACGGATCGACTCGCCGGCCTTCATCAGGTCGAAGCCTTCGTTGATCCGCTCGAGCGGCAGCGTGTGCGTGATCAGGTCGTCGATGTTGATCTTGCCTTCCATGTACCAGTCGACGATCTTCGGCACGTCGGTGCGGCCGCGCGCGCCGCCGAACGCCGAGCCCTTCCATTCGCGGCCCGTCACGAGCTGGAACGGACGCGTGCTGATTTCCTCGCCCGCTGCCGCCACGCCGATGATGAACGACTGGCCCCAGCCCTTGTGCGTGCACTCGAGCGCCTGGCGCATCAGCTTCACGTTGCCCACGCATTCGAACGAGTAATCCGCGCCGCCGTCGGTCAGCTGCACGATGTGGTCGACCACGTTCTCGACTTCGTTCGGGTTGATGAAGTGCGTCATCCCGAACTTCTTCGCGAGCTCGACGCGCTTCGGGTTGATGTCGACGCCGATGATCTTGTCCGCGCCGACCATCTTCGCGCCCTGGATCACGTTCAGGCCGATGCCGCCGAGGCCGAACACGACCACGTTCGCACCGGCCTCGACCTTCGCCGAGTACACGACCGCGCCGACGCCCGTCGTCACGCCGCAGCCGATGTAGCAGATCTTGTCGAACGGCGCGTCCTCGCGCACCTTCGCGACCGCGATCTCCGGCACGACGATGTAGTTCGAGAACGTCGACGTGCCCATGTAGTGGAACAGCGGCTTGCCGTCGAGCGAGAAGCGCGACGTCGCGTCGGGCATCAGGCCCTTGCCCTGCGTCGCGCGGATCTTCTGGCACAGGTTGGTCTTGCGCGACAGGCAGAACTTGCACTCGCGGCATTCCGGCGTGTAGAGCGGAATCACGTGGTCGCCCTTGCGCAGGGTGCCGACGCCGGGGCCGACGTCGACCACGACGCCCGCGCCTTCATGGCCGAGGATCGCCGGGAAGATCCCTTCCGGATCGGCACCCGACAGCGTGTAGTAGTCGGTGTGACAGATGCCCGTCGCCTTCACCTCGATCAGCACTTCGCCGGCGCGCGGCCCTTCCAGATCGACTTCCTCGATCGTCAGCGGCGCGCCCGCCTTCCATGCAATCGCTGCTTTCGTCTTCATCGTGTGACTCCTGTCTGTGTGTGAGGTCGGCCCGGGTTGGCGCGTCAGCGCTCATGCCGACCGGCGGGGATGCACCAGCACCGACGCCGGTCCCATGCTTCGCACCGGGTTCCATGCAAAGCGGTCGGAACCGTGCCGCGCGGCATCGCGCGCGGCACGGCGAAAGAATCTCGTGCTCGCCATGATGGCCGGTCCGGCCGCGCATCGCGTGCGGGAAACGGTCGCTGGCTTGCCACGATGCGTCATCGCTGGCGCAAAAGAACAAGTGTTCGAGTTTAAACGCCCGTCGTGAACCATGCATCCGTTCGCGCATACAGATCGATGAAGCGTGCGTGGCGCGCGGCCAGCGAGCGATCGTCGCGCGGCGCGGCGACCGGCGACGCGGCCGGCGCCAGCGTATGCAACGCGTCTTCCCGCCAGTGCCCGATCGCGACGCCCGCGAGCAGCGCGGCGCCGCGCGTCGCGGCGTTCGGGCAGTCGATCGCGTGGAGCGATGCGCCCAGCGCGTCGGCCAGCAGTTGGCGCCAGCGCGGATCGACCGAGCCGCCGCCCGCGAGACGCAGCATCGTGACCGGATCGCCGCGATCGGCATCGCGGATCGCATCGAGCCCGGCGCGCAACGCGAACGCGACGCCTTCGAACGCGGCGCGCATCATCGCGCCGCGCGTGTCGCCGAGCCCGAGGCCGAGCCAGCCGCCGCGCGCATCGGGGTTCATCCACGGCGAACGCTCGCCCGTCAGGTACGGCAGGAAGCACAGGCGTTCCGACGCCGCGTGGGCGAACGCTTCGTCATACGCATCGGCCCACTGCGCGTAGCCGAGCCAGCCCCGCACGGCTTCGAGCGCCAAGCCCACGTTCTGCATCGCGGCCATCGTGTAATAGCCGCCGCCGGCCGCCGCGCGATAGCGATGCAGCCCGCGTCGCGCAGGCGGCAGCGCATCCGCGAGCACGACGATCTGGCCGCCGCTGCCCGTCGTCAGCAGCGCGTCACCGGCCGCGGCGAGCCCGCTGCCG
>NZ_JAAGPE010000216.1:0-16676 GCF_017104605.1 Burkholderia sp. Ac-20384
TGCCGGCCGGCGTCGACGCGCAGAAGCTGCAGACCGCGCTCGACCGCGCGTTCGACGAGCCCGACCCGGCACGGCCGCGGCGCACGCGCGCGGTCGTCGTGATGTGGCGCGGCCAGGTGATCGCCGAGCGCTATGCACCCGGCTTCACGGCCGACACGCCGCTGCCCGGCTGGTCGATGACGAAGACCGTGACGGCCGCGCTGGTCGGCACGCTCGTCGCGCAGCACAAGCTGTCGCCCGATACGTCGGCGCTGCTGCCCGAATGGCGCGGCAGCGGCGATCCGCGCGCGGCCATCACGCTCGACGAGCTGCTGCGGATGACGAGCGGCCTGCAATTCAACGAGGACTACGACGACCCGCTGTCCGACGTCGCGTTGATGCTGTACGCGCAGCCCGATACCGCACGGTTCGCGTCGGCGAAGCCGCTCGCCACGACACCCGGCACGCGGTGGTCCTACTCGAGCGGCACGAGCGCGATCATCGCGCGCGTGATGCGCGAAGCGCTGGGCGGCAGCGAGGACGACTACCTCGCGCTTCCGCGCCGCGCACTGTTCGCGCCACTCGGGATGCGCAGCGCGGTGTTCGAGCCCGATGCGTCCGGCACGCTCGTCAGCCCGTCGTACATGTATGCGAGCGCACGCGACTGGGCGCGCTTCGGGCAACTGCTGCTGCAGGACGGTGTGTGGGACGGGCAGCGGCTGCTGCCGGAAGGCTGGGTGCGCTATCTGACGCGCACGACGCCGCAGTCGGAGCGCCAGGAATACGGCGCGCAGCTGTGGGTCAAGGTGCCGGAGCCGTTCAACGATCGCGATCCGCATGCGGTCGCGATGCCGGCCGACGCGTTTCATGCGGTCGGCCATGAAGGCCAGTTCGTGAGCGTGGTGCCGAGCCGGCAGCTGGTGGTCGTGCGGCTCGGGCTGTCGCGGCCGGAATCCGCGTGGAATCACGAGGCGTTTCTCGCGCGCGTGCTCGACGCTTTGCCGGCGCCGGGCGCGTAACAACCGGCCCGTGATGCCGTAATGCCGTGATGCAGGTCGTGACGCGGACGCAGCGGCGATTGTCACGCCGCCGCGCCGCCGTGCGCTACCTGCGCGGCATCACGGGTTCGCGCTGCCCGCGTACTTCTGGAAGCCTTCGCGCGTCGCGAGACGCTCGATATAGCGCTTCACCGCCGGGAAATCCGGATGCTCGAACGGCGTGCCGAACCAGCGGTTCACCGACAGGCCGATCGGAATGTCCGCGAGCGTGAAGCCGTTACCGGCCACGTACGCGCCGGTCGCTTCGAGCTGCGCGTTCAGCACCTGCATGTGCTTCGTCCAGCCCGCGATCGACTGCGCGATGCCGGCCGGATCCTGGTGATCGGGCGATTTCCGCACGAGGCCGAGGAATGCGCCGACCCACGAGCGGTTCAGGTCCGCGCCCTGCCAGTCGATCCATTGATCGACCCGTGCGCGCGCCTGCGGCTCGGCCGGATACAGCGCGTCGCCGCCATAGCGGTTCGCGAGGTAGCGGACGATCGTGTTCGATTCCCAGAGCACGAAATCGTCGTCCTTGATGACGGGCACGAGACCGTTCGGATTCAGCGCGAGATAGGCCGGATCGTTGGTCGTGCGGAAGCCCGCGCCCCAGTCTTCCTGTTCGAACGGCAGGTTCAGCTCGGTGCACAGCCACAGCACCTTGCGAACGTTGATGGACGGGATCTTGCCGAGGATGTGCAGCATGCAGTCTCCTTGTGAGGTCGGATGCGGAGCGCCCGGGACGCACGACACGTCCCGAACGCATTCACGCCGAGTTTATACGCGACCGTGCGGCAAACGACATGCGGTACGCGGAAAATCCGCGTGCGGACGATTCGTCAGGTCACGCAGCGCATGCTCGGCCGTCGGGAACCGGAACATGAATCCGTCCTGATGCAGGCGCGCCGGCATCACGCGCTGCCCGTCCAGCAGCACCTCGGCCATCTCGCCCATCGCGATACGCAGCGGCGCGGCCGGCACGTGCAGCCAGGCCGGACGATGCAGCACCTTCGACACGACCTGCACGAACTCGCGCTGGGTCAACGGCGCGGGCGCGACCGCGTTGTAGACGCCGTGCATGCCCGGGTTCGCCATCGCGCGTGCAATGATCCGCAGCACGTCGTCCCGGTGGATCCAGCTCATCACCTGCTTGCCGTCGCCGAATCGCCCGCCCATCCCGAAGTAATGCGGCAACAGCATCGGGCGCAGCGCGCCGCCGGGGCCGAACACGACGCCCAGCCGCAGCACCACCGAGCGCGCGCCATGACGCTCGAGCGGCTGCGCGGACTGCTCCCACTGCCGGCACAGCTCGGACATGAAGCCGGTGCCGGCGCTGCTGCCTTCGTCGAGCCGCTCGTCGGCAGGACGCACGCCGTAGTAACCGATCGCCGATGCCTGGATCCACGTGCGCGGCTTGACCTCGGCCGTCTCGACCCAGCGCATCAGCGATTCCGTGACGCCGACGCGGCTGGCGAGCAGCACCGCCTGCCGGCGCTTGCTCCAGCGCGCACCGAGCACCGGCGCGCCAGCAAGATTGATGACCGTGTCAAAACGCTCGTACGGCTGCAGTTGTTCGACGGACGTGACGCTGCGCACGCGGCCGTGAAACTGGTAGGCCGCGCGCAGCGGATCCCGCGCCAGCAACGTGACCACATGCCCCGCATCGAGCAACTGGTTCACGAGGGTTTCGCCGATGAAGCCGGTCCCGCCGGTCACGAGCACGTTCCCCGGCGCCTGCCCCGCGAACGGATTGGCGACCGGCGCGTGTCGCGCGATCCGGCAGGCCGCGATCCCGTCGCGGATTCCCGAGATCGCCACGCCGACTGCAAACAGGCTCAGCACCCAGCCACGCCAGCCGAGATCGAGCGCCTGCAGCGCGGTCGGCTCGTGCGCCCACACGGCCAATTGCATCGCAATCATCCCGAACAGCGCGCCGCCGTTGACGGCCAGCAGCGTGTGCAGCACGCGCTCGGTCGCCGGCAGCTTGCGGCTCTGGTCCTCGACGACGAAATCCCACAACGTCAGCACCACCTCGACCACCACCACGGCCGCGAGGGCCGCGACCCACGCGCCGTGAAAGGCGACGTTCGCGATCGACGCGAACACGAGGCCGTAAAGCACGGAACGCACCGCATGAATTCCCAGCTCGAGCCGCGCGCGCGGGCTGTGCGGGAGATCCTGCGTGAGTTCGTGGTGATAGAGCGTATCGAATGCGCCCATCGCGCCCTGCACGATCAGCAGGTTGAGCGCCCAGTCGTAAGCAGGCAAGGTGTTCATATCGTATCTCTCCTCCAAAGCCAGACGAGCGGCGGCACCATCGCGACGAGTGCCGCCGCGTCGATCGCCACGTGGCCCGATACTTGGGCCTGCAATGAAAACAGCATGTCCTGCGGCGCCCAGATCAGCAGGCCGGCGAGCAGCCATCCCCACACTTCCCGGTGGCGCAGCCGGTTGCCGAGGTGGACGAGCGCCAGCATCCAGACCGACGCGCATTGCACCGTCGCGCCGATCAGCGACATCCACCAGATCTGTTGCGCACGCGCCGGTTCGGGCGCGGCTCCCGCCCAGAAATGCAGCTCGATGACGCGGTGATACGCGTCGAGCCACGGCGTGCCGGCAACCCACGGAACGACAATGCCGACGAGCAGGTGTGCGATCGCCGCGCCATACATCCAGGTCACGACGATGCGGCGCGCAGTGTCCCCCGCCGAACGATCCGCCATAGGTTCCGCGGCACGGCCGCTACCGCTACCGCACGCCGCCCCATCGCACGGCGCTTCGGCGCGGTACCCGAGCCACCGCGAGACGACCTGCCGGTTGCGCGCGAAGCGGCGATACAGCGGCGCCAGCACAGTGCGCACGGCCGGCACGCGAAGCAGCCGGACGAGCCAGCGGCGCCCGGTCAGCGCCTGGGCGGCCAGGATGCTGTCCACGCCGGTCAGCATGCGTCCGTCGGGCAGGCGCGCGTGCAGCTCGCGATTCAGCGCGGGCAGGTCGACGCCCAGCGGCGCGGGATCGAATCCCGGCTCGGCGATATCGACGAACGCCAGCCGGTGTCGTGCGTCGCGCGCCTCGAGACGCTTGATCTCCGCCACGCATAACGGACATCGTCCGTCGAAGTACAGCACCAGTTCACTTGAGCTCATGATTCGCATTCCTTCTTTTTTGTCGGTTGCATGCCTCATGAATCGATCGACTGCTTTCCGCCGTGCCGCACCGCCGCCTCTGTGCGGCAGCGGCACACTCACATCGGCTTGAGCACCATCAGGAAGTAGACGGTCAGCATCGCGAAAAACGCCGGATAGCCGAGCAGCTCCCAGCGCTTCGCATAGCGCCAGTACCGTTCCGGCAACCCGGCATCGCCGTTCGCGTGAGCGAGCTTCGCCATCGCGGCCAGTTCGACCTGCAGCCACACGACCGGCAGCCAGCACGCGCCGGCGATCGCATACAGCACGATCGACGCGACGAGCCACGGCGTATCCCACGGCCAGCCGGCCGTGTGCGCGAGCCAGAGCCCCGATGCCGGCTGGAAGATCACGGCCGGCGTCGTGAACCACCAGTCCGCGCGCACCACGAGCCGCGACACGGCCGCGATCGCGGGCACCGAGCGCGTGCGGTTCGCGAAGAACAGGTAGAACGCGGTGCCGAACCCCGTGCCGACCAGCAGCACCGAGGACAGGATGTGAAGCGCCTTGATGACGAGATAGGTATTCATGCTTGTTCTTCTTCTGAAAAAAGGATCAACAGGATGGCGAGGATCGGCACGTTCTTGAGCACGGGGCCGAACGGTTCGGCAAGCAGGCCCGGCATCGTGACCGCGATGACCGCCGAATACGCGACGATCAGCGCGGCTTGCGCGACCCACAGCCGGCGCGACGGCGCGGCGACGGTTGCGATGCCGAACGCGAAGTCCAGCGCGCTGGCCGCGTAGAGCGCGATCAGCGCAGGCAGCCCGGTCAGATGCGCAGGCGCGAGCAGCGCGAGGCTCGCGTGCAGCGGATGGATGAACGCGCTGGCGATGGCCGTCCAGATCCACACGATTGCCAGCGCACCGCGCAGCAGCGGACGACGCCACATCGCGAGCGCATCGCGACGCAGCGCGGCGGCTTCCGCGCCGATGAAGCCGTCGATCCCGCGCGGCGGCCGGCCGAGCATCGCCGTGGCGGCGGCCGGATCGCCGGTGTTCCCGCCGCGCAGCATCGTCCATGTGTCGCGCGTGAACATCGCGCCCGGCAGCAGGCCGAACAACGTGGCCGCCGCGCCGGCCAGCGGGCCCGGCAATGCGATGCGGGCGGCCGGCGGAAAGCCCAGCGCAGCGCGGTAGCGCGCCAGCATCTCGCGGTATTCGACTTCGTCGTTGCCGACCACGTCGATCACCCTGCCGCCGGCCGCCGGCGCATCGACGCATCGCGCGACGACTTCGGCGAGATCGTCGACGTGCACGGGGCGCAGCCGCTGACGGCCACCGGCCGGCAGGACCTGTACCGGCAGGCTCGCGAGCATCCGGAAAAACCGCGCAGACGCGCCGGCCGTGCCATAGACGAGCGCGGGGCGCACGATCCGGAAGTCGATCGGCAGCGTCTGCAGGAAGCGGTCGGCCGCGACCTTGCTGGCGAAGTAGCGCGTATCGCCGCGCTCGACGCCGAGCGCCGAGATCTGGATCACGCGCCGCACGCCGGCGCGGCAGCACGCGGTGAAGAGCGCGCACGGCGCGGCGCGATGCACGGCGTCGAGCGTCGCGCCGCGCTGATCGGCGAGGATGCCGACCGCGTTGATCACCACGTCGACGCCTTCCAGCCGCGCGAGCCACGCGTCGGGGTCGACGTCCTTCGCGAAGTCGATCGCGACGTCGCACGGGCCGGCCGCATGACGCACGCCGCGCAGCACGCGATGGCCGCCGGCTTCGAGCTGCGCGCACAGGGCCCGCCCGATGAAGCCGTTCGCACCGCACACGAGGACGGTCATGCTGCGCGCCCCGGTGCAATCGTGCTGGCTAATCGACGGCAAGACTGCGTTCATTTTCATCCTCTATCTACAGTTATTTCTGTACAGACAGAAATAGCAACCCCGAAAAAAGCGGGCTGGCTGCCCGCACTGCGCGTACCGCTTACCGCGACCCGCTTACTTCGACGGCTTGCGCCTGACCGTCTGGCTGATCTTCGCGCCGATGCCGAGCGCCTTCATCAGCGTATCGGGCTTGAGCCGCAGCATCTCGTCCGACCAGGTCGTGAGCGTCTCGACGAACTGCAGCGTGTCGCGGATACGTTGCTCGGTCTCGCGGCTTTCGTTCGCGATCTCCGGATTCGTCAGGCAGTCGCGCAGCACCGTGAGCGTCGGCTCGATCTCGCGCTGCCGCCGCCCTTCGACGATCAGCTTGAACAGTTCCCAGATGTCGGTCGACGTCTCGAAGTGGTCGCGGCGGTCGCCCAGCACGTGCACGACCTTCGCCAGCCGCCACGCCTGCAGCTCCTTCAGGCTCGTGCTGACGTTGGAGCGCGCCACGTTGAGCGTCTCGGCGATCTCGTCGGCCGCGATCGGCCGGCCGGCCAGATACAGCAGCGCGTGGATCTGCGAGACGGTGCGGTTGACGCCCCACCGCGAGCCCATTTCGCCCCAGTGGAGAATGAATCGTTCGGCAATCGGTGTGAGTTCCATGACGTGAAATTTAGGCATTTCAGTTATTTCTGTCAAGAGAGAAATAACTGAACGATCCGCCCGGTTCCGGCCGCGCCCGCCCGCGATCTGCCGCATCCATTACAATGCGCGGGATTTTCCCGAATTCAGGCCGTCCCAGCCTTTCTGACTAGAGGTTTCCATGATCATCAAACCGCGCGTGCGTGGCTTCATCTGCGTGACGACTCATCCGGTCGGCTGCGAAGCCAACGTCAAGGAACAGATCGACTACGTGACTTCGCACGGCCCGATCGCCAACGGCCCGAAAAAGGTGCTCGTGATCGGCGCGTCGACCGGCTACGGCCTCGCCGCCCGGATCTCGGCCGCCTTCGGCTCGGACGCGGACACGCTCGGCGTGTTCTTCGAGCGCGCCGGCAGCGAAACGAAGCCGGGCACGGCCGGCTGGTACAACAGCGCCGCGTTCGAGAAATTCGCCACCGAAAAGGGGCGCTATGCGCGCAGCATCAACGGCGACGCGTTCTCCGACCACGTGAAGCAGGTCACGATCGACACCATCAAGCAGGATCTCGGCAAGGTCGACCTCGTCGTCTACAGCCTCGCGGCACCGCGCCGCACGCTCCCGACGACGGGCGAAACCATCAGCTCGACGCTCAAGCCGATCGGCAAGTCGGTCACGTTCCGAGGCCTCGACACCGACAAGGAAGTGCTCCGCGACGTCTCGCTCGACGCGGCGACGCAGGACGAGATCGACGGCACCGTCACCGTGATGGGCGGCGAGGACTGGCAGATGTGGATCGACGCGCTCGATGAAGCCGGCGTGCTGGCCGACGGTGCGAAGACCACCGCGTTCACGTATCTCGGCGAGCAGATCACGCACGACATCTACTGGAACGGGACGATCGGCGAAGCGAAGAAGGATCTCGACAAGAAAGTGCTGTCGATCCGCGACCAGCTGGCCGCGCACGGCGGCGACGCGCGCGTGTCGGTGCTGAAGGCCGTCGTCACGCAGGCCAGCTCGGCGATCCCGATGATGCCGCTGTACCTGTCTCTGCTGTTCAAGACGATGAAGGAAAACGGCACGCACGAAGGCTGCATCGAGCAGGTGTACGGCCTGTTCAAGGACAGCCTGTATGGCGCGACGCCGCATGTCGACGAAGAAGGCCGCCTGCGCGCGGACTACAAGGAGCTCGATCCGCAAGTTCAGGCGAAGGTCGTCGCGCAGTGGGACCACGTGACGAACGACAACCTTTACGAGCTGACCGACTTCACCGGCTACAAGACCGAGTTCCTGCGCCTGTTCGGCTTCGAGATCGCCGGCGTCGACTACGACGCGGACGTGAACCCGGACGTGAAGATCCCGGGCATCATCGACACCACCGTCTGATGGTACGGCCCGCCGCCCATGCTGCGCATGCAGCTCGGGTGGCGGGCCCGGGATGCCGGCGGCGTCAACGCTGCGCCGGCTCTTCCAGATAGACGCCCGCCGACAGCGTGGCCTTCACGTGCCGCGTGAGTTCGTCGGTGGACACCTCCTCCTCCCCCGCTTCGATCGCTTCGTACGCCTGGCGCACGACGTCGGCCGGCGTCGCCTTCGGCACGTCGAGGCCGGCCGTCAGGTCGGTATCGATGAAGCCGGCATGCAGCCCGACGACCTGCGTGCGCTGCTCGCGCAGCGAATGGCGCAGGCCGTTGGTCAACGCCCACGCGGCCGATTTCGACACGCCGTAGCCCGCCAGGATCGGCCGGTTCACCCAGCTCGCGACCGACAGGATGTTCAGGATCGCGCCGCCGCCATTCCCGGCGAGGATGCCCGCGAATGCGCGCGACATCGCCAGCATCCCGAACACGTTGGTTTCGAAGTGATCGCGCAACGCGTCGGGCGCGCCGTCGTCGGTCAGGCTGCCGAGCCGCGCGATGCCCGCGTTGTTGATCAGCAGCGTGACGTCGCGTGCGGCATCGGCCGCCGCGGCAACGGCTGCCGGGTCGGTCACGTCGAGCTTCACCGGCACGACGCCCGGCAGCGTCACGGTGGCCGGATCGCGCGCCGCCGCGTAGACCTTGCGCGCCCCTCTTGCGAGCGCCTGCTTCGCGAACTCGAGCCCGAGCCCGCGGTTCGCGCCCGTGATGAAAACGACTGCACCTTCGATCTTCATGTTCGTTCCTTTCGCATGATGAATCGCATACGCGCCGGCTCGCCGCGCGCATGAGATCCGGTGGAAAACCAGGCTGCCATTGCATATCGAACCGTTGCGCCGCCAGGCGGCAGGCGGTGAGCCTTCCGCTGCTCCTCCTGCCCCTGCGACGCCAAAGACGCCGATCGATTGCCATCCGGTGTTCCGGCAGTGGCTTTGCACCCACCGCCAAGTCGGCTACACTCGATGTCAATGTCGATCACCATTGTCTTTGCGGTGCATTGTGTTCGCGCAATTCGAGCATGTCAATTGTGATCGCCATTGTGTTTTCCAATCGACGCGATCGACAGAATCAGGGAGGGATCGATGGGCGTATCAAGACAACAGGCCGCCGAGAACCGGAGCGCGATCGTCGCGGCCGCCGAGCGGCTGTTCCGCGCGCGCGGCGTCGACGCGGTCGGGCTCACGGAGCTGATGAAGGAAGCCGGCTTCACGCAGGGCGGCTTCTACAACCACTTCAAGTCGAAAGACGCGCTGGTCGTCGAGGTAATGGAAAAGGCGATGCGGGACCGCGCGGATTCGCCGAACGCCGGCAGTCTCGACGCGCAGGTGGCGCTGTATCTGTCGGCCGCGCATCGCGACAACGTCGAGGCCGGATGCCCGCTGTCCGGTTTCGCGGGCGATGCGCCGCGACTGACCGATGCCGCGCGTGCGTGCTATGCGCACGGCCTCGCCACGTATCTCGATCGGCTGGAACGGATGGTCGCCACGGAGGGCGCGACGCCGGCGCAAACGCGTCGCGACGCGATGGCCGTCTTCAGCCAGATGGTCGGCGCGCTCGTGCTGTCGCGCGCGATTGCGGGCACCGATCCGGCGCTGGCCGACGAGATCCTCGAAGCGGGGCGGGACACGCTCACCGCCGGGCGCGACGATCCGGTCGCGCCGGTATAACCGCGTCATGACGTCGTGACCTGTCGGCTCGCGCCGTGTGTTGGTATGTCGCCGTGCGCGCCGACGCTTCAGCGTCCTGCCGCGCTATTCGACCGCCCGCGCGGCATCCCACAGCGGCTGTGCACCGCGCGCCGCATTCCAGGCGGCAAAACGCGTGCGCCACGCTTCGAACGGCTCCGTCAGCGGGTGGCGCGGATCGTCGCTGAGCGAATACGCCATCCCTTCGATCAGCCAGCGCGGCTTGGTCGCGACGGCCACGTTGCCGAGCACTTCGGCCTGCCGGTGATGGATCAGCTCGTGCGCGAGAAAGTAGGTCTGCCAGCCGCGCGGCGCGACCACCACACCGAAATTCCCGAGCGTCAGCGCCGCGCGTTGGCCCAGGCCGAACGCATCGGCACACGCCCGCGTCGAGCAGAACACGACGCGCGGCGCCTCCTGGAATGCACCGACGGCTGCCGCCGCGCGCGCATAGCCGTCGCGATAGAGCTGCTGCGCGTCGCCGAGCTTCGCGGCATCGTCGGTACAGATATCGGCGCTCGGGCACGACACGCCGGGAACCAGCGCGGGCGCGACGACACGCAACGGCTTGACGAGCGCATACGCGGCAATCGGCAGCGCAACGAGCAGGCCCGTGAGGGCGAAAGCGACATGGGAGCGTTTCATCGAGGCGGTGGTTCCGGGGCGTTCTGCTGAAGTCTTCCTGCGTGAATATATCGGACTCGAGGCGTCTGCGGCCCTGCTTGATTCCCGGCCGGCGTCCGGTTGCCCGGCTTGCGCTCGCCGCAACCTGGGGAACCGCTCCGGCGCTGGCCATTGCGATCCGCCACTTCGTTGCAACAAAGACTTTTTACGACCTAATAGCGACCAAATAATATATTGGACGCATTACCGGGCGCACCGCATCCTTGTCCTCCACCGGCTCGCAACGGCCGCACGACAAAGACAGGACATGAACGGAAACGAACGGCTCGCCGGCATCGGCTACGGATTGCTCGCGGCGCTCATCTGGGGCGGCTTTCCGGTCGTCACGCGCCTCGGTGTCACGCACTCGGCCCTCGATGCGTACGACATCGCGTTCATCCGTTTCGTCGTCTCCGGCACGCTGCTGCTGCCCGTCCTGCTGCGCAGCGGGCTTGGCACGCTGCGCCCGGCGTCGATCGCGCTGATGGTGATCGGTGCCGGCGCACCCTACATCCTGACTGTCGCTGCGGCGTTGGGCCATGCGCCGGTCGGCTATTTCGCGCTGACGCCCGGCAGCATGATCGCGTTCACGGCCATCCTCGGGCGGCAGGTCGCGCACGAAAGGCTGAGCGCCGCGCAGGTCGCCGGCATCGTCACGATCCTGGCCGGCATCGCGCTGGCCGCGTCCGATGCGCGGCGCGCCGCGATCGGGTTGCCGGCCCTCGGACTGTTCATGCTCGGCGGCCTGCTGTGGGCCGTCTATAACGTCACGACGAAACGCGCCGGCGCCGGTGCGCTGCACGCGACGGCCGTCGTGTCGGTCGGCTCCGCGGTGCTCTACTGCCCGCTCTATCTGGCCGCACGCGGCGGCGCCGTGCTGCATGCGCCGGTCGCTGCCATCGCGACGCAGGCGATCTACCAGGGCGTGCTGATGTCGGTACTGGCGCTCTACTGTTTCAGCCAGGCCGTCGTCGCGCTCGGCCCGGCGATCGGCGCGACCTTTGCCGCGCTGATGCCGCTGCTCGCCACGCTCGAGGCCATGCTGCTGCTCGACGAACGGCCGCATGCGCCGGCGCTGGCCGGCATCGCGATCGTCACGGCCGGGATGGCCGTGGGCCTCGCGAGCCGGTGGCGCACGGGCCATGCGCCGGCCGTCCGGCGGCTGAACCCCGCTGCACATGGCTGAACCGGACTCTGACCATCAGGCGACATGCCCCGTGCTCGCGTCGCCGGCGCCGGTCGTCCGGCGGCTCCAGCGCATGCCCAGCAACAGAAGCGCGACACTGGACGCGAACAGGATCACCTCGACCAGCACCGTATCGACATGCCAGTACCGCGTCAGCAGTACCGCAGCGAGGTCGAACAGGAAATGAAGCGCGATCGCATAGACGAGCCAGCGCTTCGTGCCGCGTACGAACGCCTGCAACACGATCAGCGACAGCCCCACGTGCGCGGCCATGGCACTCGCGCGCTCGAACAGCGCGAGAAACGGCGACGCCAGCGTCATGCCCGCGAACTGCGACCCGATCAGCGACTGCACGCCCTCGCGCACCACGACACCCTCGTGAGCGAGCAGATAGCCCGTGCCGAGCGCGAGAAATCCGACGCCGACCAGCAGCATCGCCTCCAGCCCGCCGTGCCCGAGCCCGAGCATCACGGCCGTCGGTGCATCATGCCGCTTCGGCAGCAGATACCGGAAAGCGACCCAGCGCCCGCATTCCTCGAAGAGCCCGGCCGTCAACGCCGCGAACACGAGCATCGGCAGGTGCCAGCGGGGATCGTTCCCGAGCCAGTGGAACAACGGCGCCTGCCACGACAGGCGCAGCACCGGCTGGAACACGAAAAAGGTCAGCATGCCGTAGAAAAACACCCGCAACGACACCTGCGTGCGGCGCCGCCACGCGACCGCGAGCACCACCGGCGCGATCAGCGCCACGGCACCCGCCGCGAGTGTGAGGAACAGGAGCGACGGGGCGACGGGATGCATGACGAATGCCGTTACGCGAGTTGCTTGTGGAAATACGTCGTCGCGCAGGGCCTGCCGTCGGGCATCAGCGCATAGTTCGGCACGACGCCGACACGCTGCCAGCCGGCCCGCTCGTACAGCCGCTCGGCGTCGCTGCCCGTCACGGTGTCGAGCACGAGCACGGTCTTGCCGGCGTCGCGCGCGGCTACGTCGGCCGCGGCCATCAGCCGCGCGGCGATGCCCTGCCGGCGCGCGTGCCGCGACACCAGCATCTTCGAGATATCCGCGCGATGCGGCTGGTTCTCGGGCTGCGCGGTCACGACCTGCACGGTGCCGACGATCCGGCCGGCCGTGTCCTCGGCAACGAGCAGGATGCGCTCGCCATTCGCGACGCCATCGGCGACGTGGGTCCAGAACGCGACGGCGGTCGGCCGCGCGATCGGCAACATGAAGCTGACGGACGCGCCGCCCTCGACGCAATCGATCAGCACGTCGGCCAGCGCTTCAACACGGCTCATCGCTTCGCCCGCATCGACGCGGCGGACGGTAACAGATTCGGTCATGCCCACTCCGGTAGTCAGTTGGGTCGCACACGCGGGTTCGGCGTGCGTCCGGATCGGAAGGAACACCGGCCGGCCGTCGCGGCTCGCGCAACGGCGGCAGGCGCGCGGCAACGCCGCACCCGGTCGGCACGCGTTACCGCCCCATCATCCTACGCGACGAAAAATTCCGTTGCATCGCCGTCCGCTTTCCCTATACTTAGCCACATGGCTAACTTTCAACCCGGCATCAGCGACGTCTTCCACGCCCTCGCCGATCCGACGCGCTGCGCGATCGTCAGCGCGCTGGGCCACGGCGAGCGGACCGTCTCCGCGCTGGCCGCGCCGTTCGACATGGCGCTGCCGTCGTTCATGAAGCACGTCGCGGTGCTCGAGCGCAGCGGCCTCGTGCAGACCCGCAA
This sequence comes from Burkholderia sp. Ac-20384, assembly GCF_017104605.1. NCBI lineage: Bacteria > Pseudomonadati > Pseudomonadota > Betaproteobacteria > Burkholderiales > Burkholderiaceae > Burkholderia > Burkholderia sp. Ac-20384. The sequence continues at coordinate 13,342 of NZ_JAAGPE010000216.1, forward strand.
AGCCGGCCGCTCGCGTACCTGCACGCTGGTCGGCAGCCGGCTGACCGAAGCCGAGGCATGGCTCGCCGAGCAGCGCGCGCAGTGGGAAGCACGATCCGATCGTCTCGTCGAATTCGTCGAACGCCGTCACCAGGAGGAGCAAGATGTCAGCAAGCCCCGTCGAACCCGTTGAAGCTCACGATCTCGTCATCACGCGCACGCTGCGTGCGCCGCGCCATGCGCTGTGGCGTGCATGGACCGACCCCGAATTGCTGAAGGAGTGGTGGTGCCCGAAACCGTGGACCACCGAAGTGCGCGCGTTCGACCTGCGCCCGGGCGGCGCCTTCCACACGTTCATGCGCGGCCCCGACGGTGGCTCGAGCGACAACCCCGGCTGCTTCCTCGAAATCGTGCCGGAATCGCGTATCGCGTTCACGTCGATGCTCGCGGGCGGCTGGCGGCCGCAGGCGCCGTGGATGGGCTTCACGGCGATCATCACGATGGCCGACGACGATGCGGGCAGCCGCTACGAAGCGCGCGTAATGCATCCGGATGCCGCCACGCGCGAACGCCACGAAGCACTCGGCTTCTTCGAGGGCTGGAACACCTGCATCACGCAACTCGACGAATTCGCCGCCGCCCTGCGCTGAACCGACCGTGGCCGCGTGGGCGGTCATTGCATGCCGCCTCTCGCGCGCCTAGGATTCCTGAAGGAAGCATGACGACACGCCGGCCTCCGGCGTGCACCGTCGCGCGCGCTCCGCGGGAGGCACCATGTTGCACACGCACACGCATTCGACCCGGGTCAGCCGGCACCTGAACGCCCCGCGCGGGCGTGTCTACCGCGCACTGCTCGATCCGCACGCGGTCGAGCAATGGAAGGTGCCCGACGGCATGACGTGCCGCGTCCATGCGTACGACGCACGCGAAGGCGGCGCGCTGCGCGTGTCGCTGAGCTACGACGCGCCGTCGGCCGGCACCGGCAAGACCACTGCGCGCACCGATACCTATCACGGCCGCTTCGTCACGCTCGTGCCGGACCAGCAGATCGTCGAGATCGACGTGTTCGAGACCGACGATCCGATGCTGCGCGGCGCGATGACGATCACGATCACGCTGTCCGACGAAGCGGGCGGCACACGCGTGGACGCCGTGCACGACGGGGTGCCGCCCGGCGTGCCGGCCGCCGACAACGAGACCGGCTGGCAAATGGCGCTGGCGAGGCTCGCGGCGCTGGTGGAGGCCGCGTAGCAGCGTTCGCGCCGGCGGCGGGCTTGCGATGCGGCAGCGCAAAACGCCGCCGCGTGCGACACTGGCCCGCACCCGATCCATCCGGACCCGCACGAGGAGACGCTCCCGATGAACGCCGCGCGCACCGCCACCTGGTATTTCGATTTCGTTTCGCCGTTCGCCTACCTGCAGCAGGAACAATTCGACCGGTTGCCGGCCGCTGCCGCATTCGAGCCGCGGCCCATCGTGCTCGGCGCACTGCTCGCACACTGGGGCCAGAAAGCGCCGGCCGAGATCGCGGCGAAGCGCGTCTTCACCTACCGCCACGCGCAATACCGCGCGGACAAGCTCGGCATTGCGTTCCGGATGCCGCCCGCGCACCCGTTCAATCCGATCAAGCCGCTGCGCCTCGCGATCGCGATGGGCAATTCACCCGACGCGGTCCGGCGGATCTTCCGGCATATCTGGCGCGACGGCCAGGACGTGTCGACGCCGGAAGGCTTCGCCGCGCTGTGCGAAGCCGTCGGCTTTCCGGAAGGCGTAACGGCGGTCGACGCCCAGCCGGTGAAGGACGCGCTGCGCGCGAACACCGACGATGCGATCGCGCACAGCGTGTTCGGCGTGCCGACCTTCGAACTCGACGGCGACCTGTTCTGGGGCGAGGATGCGACCGACATGTTCGCCGACTGTGCGACGTCGCGCGCGTGGCTCGATTCGCCCGAGGTGCGCCGCATCAGCGTGCTGCCCGAAGGAATCCGGCGCAGCTGAAGCCACCGCGGCCGCCCGCTGCTCGGTATTCCGCGTCAGGCGTCGCGCCCTTCGACGAGCCCCGGCACGGCCTCGCGCATCATCGCGGCAAACCGCACGAGCCGCGACGGATAGAACTGCGCATGCGGGTAGGTCAGATAGACGGGCAGCGGCGCGGCCTGCCACTCTGGCGCGAGGTGGACGAGCTCGCCGCGTGCGAGATGGTCGGCCAGCATCCATGACGAGCCGACGCACGCCCCCACTCCCAGCAGCGCCGCACTGCGCAGCGCGTACAGGTTCGCGGTCGTGATGCGCGGGCGGATCGCAATGCGCCGCGTCTCGCCCGTGACCGAATGCGTGAGCGCCAGCTCGGTACGGTAGTAGGTGCGCAGCGCGAGCCACGGCAATGCGGCCAGCGCGTCGGGGTCGGCCGGCACCTCGGCGCCGTTCAGCACGGACGGCGCGGCGACCACGAAGCGCGGCACCTTCGAAAGCCGGATCGCGACCACCGCCGGATCGGTCGGCTCGCCCACCTGGATCGCACAATCGATGCCGCTGCCGACAAAATCCCGCACCTCGTCCTGCAGCAGCCACTCCACCGACACGCGCGGATAGTCGCGCAGAAACCGCGCGAGCGGCTCGACGAAACGCTCCTGGCCGAACGCGTGCGGCACCGCGACCCGCAGCAGCCCGTCAGGCTCTTCCTGTGCGCCGCGCAGATCGGCCTCGAACGCCGCCCAGTTCGCCAGCAGCTCCTTCGCGCGCTTGAAGCAGCGTTCGCCGTCGACGGTCAGCCGCATCGTGTGCGTCGTCCGCTGCAGCAGACGCATGCCGAGCGAGCGTTCGAGCGCCTGCAGCCGCCGGCTGATCGTCGGCTGCGTCGTATGCAGTTGCGCGGCCGCGGCCGACAGGCTGCCGGCCTCGACTATGCGTACGAAGGTTTCCATCAACTCAAAACGATAGCCGGCGCCGTCCAGCGGCACTGCCTGAATGCGCGGAGACCCGCCAGCAGCAGGGGAGGATGGAGATTTTTCGGTCATTCGCGGAGCGTATAACAAATCTGCGCAAGGCGGCACTACCGTGGCCGGCCGCGTACCGCCAAACTCGCGTCCATTCCTCGATCCAACCCAGGATGTACGCGATGTCCACTCCGTCCCGTCTCGAAGCCACGCCCCGCGCAGCTCACGCCCCGGCCCACCCGGCCGCCCATTCGATGCCCGATCGCCGGCTCGTGCTGCTGCTCGCGGCCGCTGCCGGTCTCGGGGTCGCCCCGCTCTACTACGCGCAACCGATGCTCGGCGCGCTCGGGCCCGATCTCGGCGCGTCGGCACGTGCGATCGGCTTCGTGCCGACGCTCACGCAGCTCGGTTATGCGCTCG
>NZ_JAAGPE010000217.1:0-16604 GCF_017104605.1 Burkholderia sp. Ac-20384
CCACGGGCCCGCGAATGCGTCGCGGGCCGCGGCGACTGCGCGCTCGATGTCGGGCGCCGTGCCGCGGGCGATCGACGCGAATGGCTGGCCGTCGGATGGATCGACGACCGCGATGGTTTCCAGTTGCGCGGGCAACGTCCATTCGCCCGCGATGAAGTGCTTCGCCTCTTCCATGCCAGCTCCTGTCGACCCAAGTTAGCGCTTCAGCGCTTACTTGGGTCCCATGCTTCGCGGTCGGCCCAAGTTAGCGCTTTAGGGCTTATTCGGGTCTCATGCTTCGCGGTCGACCCGAGTTAGCGCTTTAGCACCTGCTTGGGCCCCATGCTTTGCGGTCGACCCGAGTTTGTGCTTCAGCGCTTATTCGGGTCCCATGCTTCGCGGTCGACCCGAGTTAGCACTTCAGCGCTCACCCGGGCCCCATGTTTCGCGGTCGACCGGCGACAGCGCTTCAGCCACCAACGCCGGTTCCACCTGACGCGGCCGGTGGTTCGACGGCCGGGCATCCGGAACGATTATCGGCCGATCGTCATCCGGACGCCACCGGTCGATTGGCTATAATGGCGCATTCCCTTGCGGGACGTCTGCGGCGGTGCATCGGCCGCGGCGCCCTGTCCCGAATTCCCATCGACCTACAGAGAGTGCTCATGAGCTTCAATCATGTTCCGGCCGGCAAGGACCTGCCGCAAGATTTCAACGTGATCATCGAGATTCCCGCGCAAAGCGATCCGGTGAAGTACGAGGCGGACAAGGAACTGGGCCTTCTCGTCGTCGACCGCTTCATCGGCACGGGCATGCGCTATCCGGTGAACTACGGCTACATCCCGCAGACGCTGTCGGGCGACGGCGATCCGGTCGACGTGCTGGTGATCACGCCGTTCCCGTTGCTGGCAGGCTCGATCGTGCGTTCGCGCGTGCTCGGCATGCTGCAGATGACCGACGAGTCGGGCGTCGACGCGAAGCTGGTCGCCGTGCCGCACGACAAGGTCTGCCCGATGACGGCGAACCTGAAGTCGATCGACGACGTGCCCGAGTACCTGAAGGACCAGATCAAGCACTTCTTCGAGCAATACAAGGCGCTCGAGAAGGGCAAGTGGGTGAAGGTCGAAGGCTGGGCAGGCATCGAAGCCGCGCACAAGGAAATCACCGACGGCGCAGCGAACTACAAGAAGTAAGCGGCGTACCGGCCGACGGCCGGTTCGTGCGAAACGCAAACCGCGCGTGTCTCCTCAGGAGGCCGCGCGGTTTTGTTTTGTGCGTTGAGGTTGTTTGCGCGCCGAGGCGGCCACGGCCGCACGCGGTGTGGCGGTGGCCTGCGCATCCTTCGTGCGCTTCGCGCGACGAGGCGCAACGGGTGCAACGGAGGCCGCCATGGCTTTGGTGGCTTTCGTGGCGGCCGGGCGGCGGCGACCCGGTGCGGGCGCGGCGTCTTCGCGTCCGGTCGTGACGGGTTTGCCGCTGCCTGCCGGCACCTTCTTTTTCGACGAAGAGGGTGCGGCCGGCTTGTCCTTTTTTACCAGGGCGTCGCGCGACGAAGCTTTGCGTGAAGCCGCATCGCTGTCGGGCTTCTTGCGTTTCGCGACCGGTGCGGCTTTTGTCGGCTTGGCGGTCTTCGCGGGTTTGTCGACCTTCTCGGTTTTTCCGGCCTTTACGGCCTTGTCGACCGTCTCGGCTTTCCCGGCCTTTCCAGCCTTCTTCGTGCCTTTACCCGCTTCAACCGTCTTCGCCGCGCTATCGACGTTCTCCGCCTTCGCCTTCTTCCGCCCGCGAGCACCGGCCTTCAACCCGGCCACATCACCACTCGCATCGACGGCCACCACGGCCGGCAGCACCGACTCCAGCGTCCGCAACCCGGCCGCCAGCTCCCGTTTCTGCGCAGCCGTGAGCCGCTTCACCCAGTATTCGGCGCGCGATGCACTCGACCGGTCGGGCAGCGGAAACGACGCGAGCACCGCGCGCGGCTTGCGCGAGCGCGTGTAGCGCGCGCCCTTGCCGGATGCGTGCTCGTCGAAGCGCGCGGCAACGTCGGTCGTGATGCCGGTGTAGACGCTGTCGTCGGCGCATTCGATCAGATACAGAAACCAGGACATGGCAGGGCGGCGGGATGCGAAGCCGCCAGTGTCTCAGAAAAAGTGCCCGTCAACGCCACCGATCGCCGTGCCCGTCGCGGAAGCGGCTCGGCGCCGCACCGAGTTCGCGCGTGAAGAAGCGCGTGAACGCGCTCGTCGAACGGAAGCCGACCCGCACGCCGATTTCGCCGATCGGCAGTTGCGTATTCAGCAGCAGGTCGCGCGCTTCACCGAGCCGGGCCTGTGCGACGAGTGCATGAAACCCGACCGCTTCGCGATGCAGCCGCCGGCGCAGCGTCCAGCGCGACATCGCGAAGCGCGTGCAGACGTGCTCCATCAGCGTGTCGGACGGCACGTCGGCGTCGTCGGACGTGCGCAACCAGTCACGCACGCATTGTTCGACCGACGAGCCGAACGTCGAGCGGGCGCGCACGCGCTCGCGCGCGGCGTCGGCTGCATGACGCTGGATGTCCGCAAGCGGCGCGTTGTAGCGCTCGAACGGCGTGTCGAGGCGCGCGGAGCGCAGCACGACGCGGTTGTACGCGGCATCGAACGACACTGCCGCGCCGAGGAGGTCGCGCAGTGCGGCCGTCGGCGCGAACGCGCGGCCCGCGAACGCGGCTTCGTCGACCTGCACATGCGGATCGTACAGGCGCGCAAGCGCGACGAGGATCGCGAAATTCGCGAACGCGCTGCTGGCGGGCCGGCCGTCGCCCTCGTTCACGTACTCGAGCGCGATCGCGCCGCTGGTTTCATGCGCGAACACCCAGTCGACGTTGCCGATCAGTTCGCGGTAGCGCAAGTAGCCGTGCAGCGCATCGCGCAGCGTCGCGGCGTTGCAGGTGATGCCCGCGAGCTCGGGAAACGGCGCGAGCCACGGCACGACCTGCGGCGGCGGCCGATGCCAGGACAACGGCCATTCGCTCATCAGCCGCATCGCGGCGACGTGCCGATCTCCGGGGATGCGCCGCGCATCGTCGGCGAGATCGGTCGCCCCGATGCCGAGCGTCGCATACATCGGCGCAAGGTCGAAGCCGTTGCGGCGCATGTCGTCGAGCGCCTGTCGGTAGACCCGGACGGATACCGATTTCTGTCGTAACTCCATGTCTCTCTCCATGACCTTCGGGTTTGCCCCCGCTGCGAGAGGTCAAGTACGGCTCTTGCCGGTCAAGCATGGTGACCGGTCGTTTTTTGGGTTTGGACGCTGGAGTGTGGTGACAAGTACAACAGATCAATTCAGGCGGATCAACGAAAACTTCACGGTCCCGGCGTTCGACGATGGTGTCCGCGTGCGTGCGCGCTCGCGGTGCGGCCCGCATCGCTCGGCGAACCGTCGAAGCGACTCGTCGGGCGGACCAAGGTCGCGCGCGGCAGTCGGGCGCGGCGCGGACCGTCAGCGTCGCGGTGCCGGCGCAGCGCGGTGCGATCCGGGATGCGAATGCGCACGCGTACGCGTGGCGGATCGCCGCGGGCAGCGACGGGCTGTCGGCGGCGGCTTCGTCGCGCGACCCGCAAGCGCTGTCGACGACGGTGACGCTCGCCGCGCACTGCGCCGAAGGGGGCCGTGCGGCGTGCGGCGAAGCCGGTCGTGGCTTCGTCGCATGCCGGTGCGCCTGATGACGTTACTCGGTGCCGCGCCGGAACGGATCGTGTTCGCGCAGTTCGTCGACGTACGCGTGGATATGCTCGGTTTCGCGTTCGAGAAAGCGCGCGACCGCGTCGGAGAACGCCGGGTGCGCGAGCCAGTGCGCGGAGTGCGTGACGGTCGGCAGGAAGCCGCGCGCGAGCTTGTGTTCGCCCTGAGCGCCGCCTTCGAACGTATCGAGCCCGGCCTCGATGCAGAATTCGAGCAACTGGTAGTAGGCCGTTTCGAAATGCAGGCACGGCACGTGTTCGACCGCGCCCCAGTAGCGGCCGTACAGCGTGCCGCCGCCGTTTTCGCCGCGCCGGTAGACGGCGAGCGCACTCGCGATCGGCTGGCCGTCGGCTTCCGCGATCACGAGCAGCAGGTTCTCGGGCATCGTCGCGCCGATCGTGCGGAAGAAGTCGAGGTTCAGGTACGGGCTCGAATAGTGTTCGCGATAGGTCTGCCGGTAGCAGCGCGAGAAGAAGCGCCAGTCGGCGTCGGTGATCTGGTCGCCGGTGAGCCGCCGGAACGTCACGCCCGCGTCGTGCACCTTGCGCCGCTCCGCACGGATGTTCTTGCGCTTCTTCTGTTCGAGCGTGCCGAGGAAGTCGTCGAAGTGGCGGTAGCCGTCGTTGAGCCAGTGGAACTGCACGCCTTCGCGCAGCATCATCCCCATCGATTCGAGGAGCGCCGCTTCGTCGCCGGTCGGGAACAGCACGTGCAGCGACGACACGTCGCTCTGCTCGGCGAACGCGAGCAGCGTGGCCGCGAGCCGGCGGCGCGCGTCGTCGTTGGCCGCGAGCAGACGCGTGCCCTGCACGGGCGTGAACGGCACCGCGCACAGCAGCTTCGGGTAGTAGGGCAGGTCGTTGCGCTGGTACGCGTCGGCCCACGCCCAGTCGAACACGTATTCGCCGTACGAATGCTGCTTCGCGTAGACGGGTGCGGCGGCCGCGAGGCGGCCGGTGCGCTCGTCGGTCAGCGTGACGAAGTGCGGCGACCAGCCGGTATCGTCGACCGCGCAGCGCGCGACGTGCAGCGCGTCGAGGAATTCGTGGCGCAGGAAGGGCGTCGGCTGCGCGTCGCGGGCGAGCAGCGCGTTCCATTCTTCGGCCGGCACCTCTGCGGGGGACGACAGGATGCCCGTGCGATAATCGATGCGTTCGTGTTTCAAGCGTGAATCCGTACCGTTCTGTGTCGCCGGATGCGAGGGCCTGCGCGGCCCGCACCGGGACGATTTCGTCAGCCGTTCAGGGCGCGCCGCCGGGCTGCGCCGATCCCGCCATGAAGACCCGACTCGCTCTCGCCCAGATCAACGTCACCGTCGGCGACTTCGCCGGCAACGTCGCGCGGATCGTCGCGGCCGCACGCGCCGCGCACAACGATGGTGCGCAGCTGATGGTCGCGCCGGAACTCGCGCTGTCCGGCTATCCGCCGGAAGACCTGCTGCTGCGGCCCGCGTTCTATGCAGCGGCGGCCTCGGCACTCGACGCGCTCGCCGATGCGCTGAAGGCATTCGACGGGCTTGCGGTGCTGGTCGGCCATCCGCTGCGCGGCGCGGGCGAAGGCGCGCACGCGCCAGCCGTCGATGGTAATGCAAACCGCCCGATCGAGCGCGGCGTGCCGCCCACCGATACCTACAACGCGGTATCGCTGATCGTCGGCGGCGAGATCGTCGGCACTTATCGCAAGCAGGATCTGCCGAACGCAGAAGTGTTCGACGAGAAGCGCTACTTCGCGACGGACGCCGAGCCGCTCGTGTTCGAGTTGAACGGCGTGAAATACGGCGTGATCATCTGCGAGGACGCATGGCATGCATCCGCCGCGCAGATCGCGAAGGCGGCCGGCGCGCAGGTGCTGCTGATCCCGAACGGCTCGCCGTACCACATGAACAAGGAAGCGGTGCGCTTCGACATCCTGCGCGCGCGGATTCGTGAAACCGGGCTGCCGATGGTGTACGTGAACCTCGTCGGCGGCCAGGACGAGCTCGTGTTCGACGGCGGCTCGTTCGTGCTCGATGCGCAGGGCGCGCTCGTCGCGAAGATGCCGCAGTTCGACGAAGGGCACGCGATCGTCGAATTCGACGGCGCGCGGCCGCTACCGGGCGCGATCGCGCCCGAGCTGTCGACGGACGCGCAGGTGTACCGCGCGCTCGTGACGGGCGTGCGCGACTACATCGGCAAGAACGGGTTTCCGGGTGCGCTGATCGGGCTGTCGGGCGGCGTCGATTCGGCGCTGGTGCTGGCCGTTGCATGCGACGCGCTCGGGCCCGAGCGCGTGCGTGCGGTGATGATGCCGTCGCGCTTCACGGCCGACATCTCGACCACCGACGCCGCGGAAATGGCGCGGCGCGTCGGCGTGCGTTACGACGAGATCGCGATCGCGCCGATGTTCGATGCGTTCCGTGCATCGCTGGCGGGCGAGTTCGCGGGCCGTGCGGAAGATGCGACGGAGGAAAACATCCAGGCGCGCATCCGCGGCACGCTGCTGATGGCGCTGTCGAACAAGTTCGGCTCGATCGTGCTGACGACCGGCAACAAGAGCGAGATGGCGGTCGGCTACTGCACGCTATACGGCGACATGGCTGGCGGGTTCGCGGTGATCAAGGACATCGCGAAGACGCTCGTGTACCGGCTCTGCCGCTATCGCAACGAAACCACCGACTACGCGCTGCGCGATGTGATCCCCGAGCGGATTCTCACGCGCGCGCCGTCGGCCGAGCTGCGCGAGAACCAGACCGACCAGGACAGCCTGCCGCCGTACGACGTGCTCGACGCGATCATGCGGATGTACATGGAAGAGGACCGGCCGCTCGCCGAGATCGTCGCGGCCGGTTATGCACAGGCCGACGTCGAACGCGTGACGCGGCTCATCAAGATCAACGAATACAAGCGCCGCCAGGCGCCGATCGGCATTCGCGTCACGCATCGCGCATTCGGGCGCGACTGGCGCTATCCGATCACGTCACGTTTTACCGAACGCCTCGATTGAGCGGTGCTGGGCCGCATGCGGTTCGCAGGCTTACAATCGGGGTCGCGATTTTTCATCCAAACGAGCATTGGGGGACAACCACCATGAAACGCATCACTGCCATCATCAAGCCGTTCAAGCTGGACGAAGTCCGCGAAGCGCTCGCCGAAGTGGGTCTCACGGGCCTGACCGTGACGGAAGTGAAGGGCTTCGGCCGCCAGAAGGGCCATACCGAGCTGTATCGCGGCGCCGAATACGTCGTCGACTTCCTGCCGAAGATGAAGATCGAGGTGGTCGTCGCGGAAGCGCAGGTCGACCAGGTGATCGATGCGGTGATCGGCGCGGCGCGCACCGGCAAGATCGGCGACGGCAAGATCTTCGTGTCGGACGTCGAGCGCGTGATCCGCATCCGTACCGGCGAAGAGAACGAAGCGGCCGTCTGAGCGCCGTATTCGTCGATGGGCCGCATCATGCCGGCCCGCCAATAAAAAACGGTGCGATACCCGGTTGGGTACCGCACCGATACGCGCCTCTCGCAGCAGCGTGGAAAACGTTGTCGAATCGATTCTTTGAGAACGGCGCCTGATCAGAACAGGTGCTGGATACCGGCGTAGACGCCCGTCTGGCTGCCGCCCGGATTCGGGTTGCCCGTCGACACGGCCGTACCGGCGCCGTTCGCGTTCAGGCCGAAGTTGGCGTTCTTGCTGTTGCGCACCGTTGCGACCTGCAGGTCGAACAGCGTGCGCTTCGAGATGTTGTACGAGCCGCCGACGGTATAGATGTTCGCGTTGCCGCCGCCGTGGTTCGCGTTCACGTGATACACGGCTGCGATCAGTGCCGCTGCCGGCGTTGCCTGCCACGTCACGCCGCCCCAGACCTGCTGGGTGCCCGTCACGCCGGCGTTCACCGCCGGGCCGCCGCTGCCGTCAGCGCGCGATGCCTGGTAGGCTGCCTGAACCTTGAACTGGCCGAGGAACACGTTCACGCCCGCGAAGTATTCACGCGAGTAGTTGAACACGTCCGAGAAGCGGCCGTTGCTGTCGCGCGTTTCGTCGTAGATACCGCGCAACTGGAACAGCGAATTCGTATAGGTGACCTGTGCGCCGGCTGCACGACCCGGTTGGCCGGCCGTCGTGTTGCCGTTGAAGCTGGTCGAGTTCGAGAACGAGAACTGGCCGTAGAAGTCGAGGCCGTAGAACTGCGGCGACTGGTACGACACGTTGTTGCTGGTCTTGTTCCAGTTGCGGCCGCGCACCAGCGAGGCCGTCGACCAGGCCGACTGGCCGAACGGGTCGAAGTCCCACACGCCGTTGGCGATCGCGAGTTCGCGACCCAACAGCAGCGTACCGTAGCGGTCGTTGGAGATGCCGACCGTCGCATAACGATCCCAGATCGAGCCGCTGAAGCCGCCCGTCATCGTGTTGAACGCGCCTTCGAGGTGGAACAGGACCTTGTTGCCGCCACCGATGTCCTCGGTGCCCTTCAAGCCCCAGAGGCTCGTGCCCCAGTCGCCGCTTTCCGCGCGCACTTGGTGGCCGTTTTGCAGGCCGTTCATGTACTCGATGCCGGCATCCAGGCGGCCATACAGCGTGACGCTGCTCTGCGCGTGCGCCGTCACCACCCCAGCAGCCATCAGCGCGGCCGCGACCAAAGCTTTCTTCATCATCTCCTCCATACCCTGTCAAAAAGTCAACCCAGACTGCACGAGATGCCCGGAGCGCGAGCGCCGGGCAAAAGCGGGATAACCAGGGAGACCTCGTGCAGGGCCGGTAAGCGCAGCACGCGGGCAAGCGGACGGAAAACCGTTGAGCGGTCCCGCGCAGCCGGGTCGGCCTGCGGGGTCTCCTTGTAGTGTCGTGAAGCTAAACTACATTTCACGAACTTCGTTTTGCTACTTTGGTTACTAATTTAGCAAAAATACAATTTTGTGGCGATGGAAATCGTTGTTTGACTAACACCTGTCGTCAAATTGCCATGCAACACGGTGCGCAACAGGTGCGCCAAGGGTTTGCAATTAACGGAAAACCCTTGTGCCGCAAGGGAGACACGAATTTCGCAAACAGGGATCAAGGATTGCCACTATTGACGCTGCGAGGGCGCGAGCGTAAGCGTCGGATACGAAAAATTGGTAAGTATTTCGTAATGAATGAGCGGCTGCCGGAGAGGGCCAGCCGCTGCCTGAAACCCTTGTCAGGCAACGCGCAGCGCGATGTTCCGACGTGCGTCGGTCAGGGCGTGGCGGGCCTGGCGTCGAGCAACTGCGCGCGAATCCAGCGATGTGCATCGGTGCGCGCATGCTTCGCGTGCGAGTAGACCTTCACGGTGTAGCGCGGGATCTCGAACGGCGCGGGAAAGATGCGGATCGGCGCCGCGTGCCGCAGCGCCTGTGCGGCGCGGTTCGGCACGGTCATCAGCAGCGCGGATTCCGCGATCACGAACGGCGCGGCCAGCACGGTCGGCAACTGCACGGCGACCTGCCGCGCGAGGCCGAGCCGGTCGAGCACATGGTCGACGACGCCGCGGGACTCGTTCCACGGCGTGACGACCACGTGGCGTGCCGCCAGGTACTGGTCGAGCGTCAGCCGCCGGCGGATGTCCGGATGCGTGGCGCTCGCGATCACGACGTAGTCGTCGGAGAACCAGTCGAAGTCCTCGATGCCCGGCGCGTCGGCCGCCGATTCCTCGTGGTAGCCGAGCGCGAAATCGATGCGGCCGGCCGCGAGTTCGTCGACGGAGATCTTCCGGTCGGAATGCACGACGCGGATCCGCAACTGTGGTGCGACGTGCTGGATGCGTGCGAGAAACGCCGGCAGCACGGCGAAGGCCGTGTAGTCGGTCGCCGCGAACACGAACGTGCGGTCGCTTTGCGCGGGATCAAAGCGGCGCGCGCGGGCGAGCCCCTTCGACATCGCGTCGAGCGCGTCGCCGGCCCAGGTGGCGATGTCGTCGGCGCGCACGGTCGGCTGCATCTCGTTGCCGAGGCGCACGAACAGTGCGTCGCCGATCGCGTCGCGCAGCCGCGCGAGCGCATGGCTCAACGCGGACGGGCTCAGCGCGAGCTCGTGCGCAGCCGCGGCGACGGAGCGGTGACGGTACAGCGCATCGAACACGAGCAGCAGGTTCAGGTCGAGGCGGCGTAGATCGGGATGCATCATGTTCAGGTCCGGATGAAGAAACTGCACTTCCTGCAGGCACCGAGTGAACGTAGCATGACGATCTGATGGGCGCCAGCGCGGCTGCGCGGCGCCGTTTCCCGTTTCAAGTCAGGGCCGGAGGAGGGCTCAACCCGTGCAAATCGATATCCGTTCCGCCACCGTCGCCGACGTGCCGCAGATCCTGCGTTTCATTACCGAGCTGGCCATCTACGAGAAGGCGGAACACGAAGTGATCGCGACGCCCGCATCGCTCGAGCGCAGCCTGTTCGGCGAGGGCTCGCCGGCGCGCGCGCTGATGTGCGAGGTCGACGGCGAGCCGGCCGGCTTTGCCGTGTATTTCTTCTCGTATTCGACGTGGCTGGCCCGGCAGGGGCTGTATCTCGAGGATCTGTACGTGTCGCCGCACTTTCGCGGTGCGGGCGCCGGGCTGCGGCTCTTGAAGTCGCTCGCGCGGATCGCGGTCGAGTCGGGCTGTGGGCGTTTCGAGTGGAGCGTGCTCGACTGGAACGAGCCGGCGATCCGCTTCTACGAGAGCGTCGGCGCCGCGCCGCAGAGCGAATGGGTGCGTTACCGGCTCGCGGGCGACGAACTGCGCGCGTTCGCCGACAGCGCGCCGGTGAGCGCGGCGTAAACGCAAAACGGGCGCCGCGCGGCGAACCGCGGGCGCCCGCTCGTGCCGCGTGCGTTACTTGAGGCTGCCCGACAGGAACCCGCGCAGGCGTTCGCTCTTCGGGTTGGCAAACACCTCGGACGGCACGCCTTCTTCCTCGACGCGGCCCTGGTGCAGGAACATCACGTGGTTCGACACGTTGCGCGCAAAGCCCATCTCGTGCGTGACGACGATCATCGTGCGGCCTTCCTCGGCGAGCTTCTGCATCACCTTCAGCACTTCGCCCACCAGCTCCGGGTCGAGTGCCGATGTCGGCTCGTCGAACAGCATCACGTCCGGATGCATCGCGAGCGCGCGTGCAATCGCGACGCGCTGCTGCTGGCCGCCCGACAGGTGCGACGGATACTGTTTCTCGACGCGCGGCGCGAGGCCGACTTTCTCGAGATACTCGCGTGCGCGCTCCTCGGCTTCCTTCTTCGGGATGCCGAGCACGTTCACGGGCGCTTCCATCACGTTCTCGATCACGTTCATGTGCGACCAGAGGTTGAAGTGCTGGAACACCATCGACAGCTTGGTGCGCACGCGCTGCAGCTGCTTCGAGTCGGCCGCGCGCAGCGCGCCCGACTTGTCGGGCGTCGTGCGCACTTCCTCGCCGTCGACGACGATGCGGCCCGCATTCGGCTGCTCGAGGAAGTTGATGCAGCGGAGCATCGTGCTCTTGCCGGAGCCGGACGAGCCGATCACGCTGATCACGTCGCCCGAGTTCGCCTTCAGCGACACGCCCTTGAGCACCTCGTTGTCGCCGTACCGCTTGTGCAGATCGTCGACGAAAAGCTTTTGAGTCTGAGAGTTCATCAGTTGCTCGGAGAAACCCCGCCAATCATGGTCGGGAGGAAAGAAGTGCCGCCAATAGGCGACATTCCCGCTTTAGAATGGCCGGCATGATCCTTGTCTCTATCGCTACCGGGTGAAGTCGCTCAACGGACGGCTTAACAAACAGAGCCGTGCGGTGAGCTATGTCTGGAATTGATTTCTCAACATTGTGACCGGGATGCCCGATGTGCCGGCCCGCCCGATCCGGTCCGGTGCCGGTATCGATCTCTGCCCGAAAGACTTCGCAATACTTTCGACTGGCGAGAAGCTGCCGAATGACCGGTTCAGCCAGCGCGCGGCAGATAAGCTTGCGAAGGCGCAACGGGCGTGAAAGCACAAGCGGCACATCGCGAAGCTGCATGCCAAGGTGGCGAATGCTCATGCCGACTTCCATCACAAGCTTGAGTTTTATCTGGTGCGGTGCTTCGATTGCATTGTGGCCGGCAAGGTATCGGCCACGAAACCCGCCAAAACCAGGATGGCGAAAAACGTTTCCGACGTGTCCTGGTCGTCCTTCCGAAACAAGCTCCGCTACAAAGCGATCGCGCACGGGGCTAGGTACGAGGAAGTCGACGAAAGCGGTTTTACCCAGTCCTGTTCGGCGTGTGGGTCGAAAGCCTGCACGACGCGGCCGAGAGGTATCGCGGGACTGCGAATAAGAGAATGAGCCTGCGACGGCTGTGGTGTCGTGCATGATCGTGATACCAACGCTGCGCTGAACATTCTCCGATGCGGACGTGCATCGCCAGTTGTGGGAATCCCCCACCTTTGGGTAGGGGAGGACGTCAACAATAGTCCTGCGAAAACTTACTTGCCTTGCGGGCGCAGATACGCGAGCCAGCGGCGCTCGGCCTGGCGGAACAGCCAGACGAGCGTGAACGAGATCACGAGATAGAGCAGGGCGGCGATGCCGAACGCATGGAACGACATGTAGGTCGCCGAGTTGACGTCGCGGGCGATCTTCAGGATGTCCGGCACGGTCGCGGTGAACGCGACGGTGGTCGCGTGCAGCATCAGGATCACTTCGTTGCTGTACAGCGGCAGCGCGCGGCGCAGCGCCGACGGCAGGATCACGCGGCGGTACATCGTGAACGTCGACATCCCGTACGCACGCGCGGCTTCGATCTCGCCGTAGGAAGTCGCCTTGATCGCGCCCGCGAAGATCTCGGTGGTGTACGCGCAGGTGTTCAGCGTGAACGCGAGCAGCGTGCAGTGCATCCCGTCGCGGAAGAACGCGTCGAGCATCGGCGTGCCGCGCACGGCCTGCAGGCTGTAGAGGCCCGTGTAGCAGAGCAGCAGCTGCACGTAGAGCGGCGTGCCGCGGAATACGTACGTGTAGAGCCACACGGCGCCCGACAGCCACTTCTTCTTCGACACGCGCGCGACCGCGAGCGGTATCGACAGGCAGAAGCCGAGGCCGATCGACACGACCAGCAGCCACAACGTGATCGCGACACCGGTGATGCGATAGCCATCGGTGTAGAGATAGTTGCGCCAGTATTCTTGGATGAGTTCGATCATAGGTCAGCCTTGCGGACGCCGGTCGAGTAGCGCTTTTCGAGCCACATCAGCACGAAGTTCGAGATCGTCGTGATCGCGAGGTAGACGGCACCCGCGATCAGCGTGAAGAAGAAGAACCGCAGCGTGCCCTTGCCGGCGTCCTGCGACGCCTTCACGACGTCGGCGAGGCCGATGATCGATACGAGCGCGGTCGACTTCACGAGCACCTGCCAGTTGTTGCCGATGCCCGGCAGCGCGAAGCGCATCATCTGCGGGAACATGATCCGCGTGAACACCTGCCAGTTCGTCATCCCGTACGCGCTGCCGGCCTCGAGCTGGCCGCGCGGCACCGACAGGAACGCGCCGCGGAACGTCTCGGTGAAGTACGCGCCGTAGATGAAGCCGAGCACGAGCACGCCGGCGAGGAACGGGTCGATGTCGATCTGGTCCCAGCCGAGCGCGTCGGTCGCCATGTTCAGCCAGATCTGCAGGCTGTAGAACAGCAGCAGCATCAGCACGAGGTCGGGCACGCCGCGGATCAGCGTCGTGTAGACGGTGCCGACGCCACTCGTGAAGCGGTTGCGCGACAGCTTCGCGCCCGCGCCGAGCAGGCCCAGCAGGAACGACAGCGCAAGCGAAAGCACCGCCAGTTTGACGGTTTGCCAGGTGCCAGCGAGGATCAGCGGGCCGTAACCTTGTAGAAACATATGTGGTCCCTGGTGTGGTCCCTTAGGGCGCACGCGGTGCGCCGCGAAAGACGCGCCCGCCAAGCTGCGCGGAACGCCCCGTGCGTATCATGACCGTCCGCCCCGGCATCGGTGCCGGGCCCGCCCGTCGCGTGAGTGGCGGGCAAGGGAGCGGGCGGCGCGTGGTTGACTGCCTGTACTGCGCGGACACGGGGCCGCCCCCGCGTCCGGTGCTTCCAAT
Source organism: Burkholderia sp. Ac-20384 (assembly GCF_017104605.1). NCBI lineage: Bacteria > Pseudomonadati > Pseudomonadota > Betaproteobacteria > Burkholderiales > Burkholderiaceae > Burkholderia > Burkholderia sp. Ac-20384. The sequence continues at coordinate 13,729 of NZ_JAAGPE010000217.1, forward strand.
TGTCGGCGCTTACCGGGCCGCAGCCGAATAGACGCTGAACGCGAAATACTTGTGCGACAGCCGATCGTACGTGCCGTCCTTGTGCATGTCGGCCAGCGCCTTGTTGATCTTGAGCTTCAGGTCCGTATCGTCCTTGCGCAGGCCGATTGCGGTGCCGTCGCCGATCGTCTTCGGATCCTTCACTTCCGGCCCGGCAAACGCGAAGCCCTTGCCGCGCGGCGTGCGCAGGAAGCCGTAGTCGGCCTGCAGCTCGTCCTGCAGCGTCGCGTCGAGACGGCCCGAGCCGAGATCGGCATAGACCTGGTCCTGGTTCTGGTAAGGAATGATCGTCACGCCCTGCGGCTCCCAGTACGCCTTCGCGTAGGTTTCCTGCGTCGAGCCCTGCTCGACGCCCACGCGCTTGCCCTTCAGCGATGCGATCGTCGGCAGCAGCGGCGAGCCGGTCTTCGCGATCATCCGCGCCGGCGCGTCGTATACCTTGTCGGAGAAGTCGATCTGTTCGCGGCGCTTGTCCGTGACGGTCAGCGACGACACGATGACGTCGTACTTCTTCGCCTTCAGCGCCGGGATGATCCCGTCGAGATCCTGCGCCACCCACACGCATTTCACGTTGATTCGCTTGCAGATTTCCTTGGTGAGATCGACGTCGAAACCGACGATCTCGCCGCTCGGCGCGGTCGACTCGAACGGCGGGTAGCTGGCATCGACGCCGATCCGCACGGTCTTCCACTCCTTCGCGAAGGCGCTACCCGCCATGAGGGCGAGGGCGGCGCACAGGGCGGCCTTCTTCATTTCCATCCTTCTGTTGCTGACTTTCCGGGAGTGCTCGCGGCCGGTCGGACCGGGCGCCGCGGCGTATTCTAGACGGCCAAAAATCGCCGATCGGCGCTCTGGCAATGGCGGCCGCCGGAACGGCGAACGCCAAAAGGCCGGTATTTTACCCGAACGCGATACCCGGAAACCGGCAATCCGGGCCGACCGATCGATTCTTCGACGCATTGATCCGGCTGTTGCGATAATCGTCGCATTCGCAATGGACATTGCGCCGATTGCATCCGTCGGTGCAACGATGCGGTGCGCAGGCGGCGGATTGTGGCGCGATTGGCACACTCATACAGTGACGGGATGCCAGAACCACGCATCTCACGGAGTGTCCGTCCCATGTTCCAGATCCGCCGCGCCGCCGATCGCGACCAGCGCAGCCAAGGCTGGCACGAATTCCTTCACAGCTTTCCTTGTGCGTCCGGCCGGAGCGGGCCGCCGGTGTTCGGCGCGTTGCGCGAACTGAACGAGGAATGCATCGCACCGACCCGCGGCTACGGGATGCGGCCGTACCGCGACGCGGAAATCGTCACCTATGTGCTCGACGGCGCGCTCGCGCATCGCGACAGCCTCGGCAATGGGGCGATCGTCCGTGCGGGCGGCTTGCAGCGCATGAGTGCCGGCACCGGCGTCATGCTGAGCGAAACCAATGCGTCGTGTGACGAGCCGCTGCGCCTGCTGCGGATCTGGCTCGCGCCGGCCGGGGCGGGCGGCCGGCCCGGCTACGTGCAGGCGCGCTTTGCCGACGACGAGAAACGCGGGCGGCTGCGGCTGGTGGCGGCCCCGGACGGTGGCGACGGCGCGTTGCAGATGGGTGCGGACGCACGCATCTTCGCGGGGCTGATCGACGGCGATGAAGCGGCGGCGTTCGACGTGCCGGCCGGGCGCCGCGCTTACGTGCACGTGGTGCGCGGCGACGTCGAGGTGAACGGCCGTGTGCTGGCCGCGGGCGACGGCGCGCGGATCGGCGGTGTGGACGCGGTGGCGTTCGGGCGCGGCCGGGCGGCCGAGGTGCTGCTGTTCGACGTCGCCTGAAACGCAAAAAGGGGACGCGGGCCGGTGCCCGCGTCCCCTTCGATGCCGCTCCCGGGAGCGGCCCGCCGGCTTACTGCGCCGGTGCCGACGCGGCCTTCGCCGCGCGATGCTGCTCCCAGCGCTCCTTCATCTTCTCGTGGCGCTGTTCCATCTTCGCGAACTGCTGCTTGAGCGCCGTGCTGACCATCGTCTTCTGCTGGTCGTTCAGCCCGTTGTAGAACGTGAGCCATGCGGCGGACGTCTGCTCGCGCAGTTGCGCGTTCTGCGACTCGGCCTGCTGGCGTGCCGAGTGCATCGCGCTCAGGTCGAGGATCGGCTGGTTCTGCTGCGCCTTGAACTGCTCGCGCATCTGCTCGTGGCTCTTGCGCATCGCGTCACGATTCTGCTTCATCGTGTTGACGGCCGCCTGCCATTGCTGTTCCTGCGACGCGTTGAGCTTCAACTGGCTGTGCAGTTTCATGATCGCGCCGAACGGGCCGCCTTCGTGCCCGCCGTGCATCTGGTGGGCGCCGGGGCCGCCCGGCGGGGGCGTATCGGCCGATTGGGCATGCGCGGTGCCGAATGCGAGAGCGAGCACGGTGGCGGCCGCGATGGCCACGCGGGAAGTCTTCTTATACATTTCAGAAACTCCTTGTATCCAAAGGGTCCGGCGATGCGGTACCGGGAAAGCCGAGTACCGCATCCGGTAAGACGCAGGTTAGCGATGCAAGCCGCGGCCGGTGTTACGTGGGGCGGTGGCTGGGTTACCGCGCATTACAGTTCCCTTGCGCGGTAACCCGCAGTAACCCTTTCGTCCCTTTGTTTCGTTCTTTGACTCCGCCCTCGCGCGGTAAACTTCGAGCCATGACTACCCAGATCCTCATCGTCGACGACGACCAAGAACTCCGAGACCTGCTGCGCGACGATCCGAAGCTCCGTTTCGAGCAGTTGCTCGACCTGTGCGGCGTCGACTACCAGACCTTCGGCGACGGTGCCTACGACGGCCCGCGTTTCGCGGCCGTGTCGCACCTGCTGTCGGT
>NZ_JAAGPE010000218.1:0-237 GCF_017104605.1 Burkholderia sp. Ac-20384
AAGAGCAAGAGAGGTAGTGGTAAGAGAGAGAGAAGGAGGGAGGGATGTAAGAGAAATTGGTGGGAGTAGGCGGAGGAGAAAGAGGAGGGAGGGTGTAGAGAGAATAAGAGGATTGTGATGGGAATAATGGAGGAAATAGTAGGAAGAGGAAGAGTGGGATGAAGAGATGAGAAAAGAGGGAGAAGGAGAGAAGGGGAGAGGGGAGGGGGGGGGGGGGGGGGGGGTTTTTTTTTTTTT
>NZ_JAAGPE010000219.1:0-16053 GCF_017104605.1 Burkholderia sp. Ac-20384
TCGGGCGCCGACAGCTCGCGGTCGACGTCCGCGTCCAGCAACGCTCGCGCTTCGTTACAGTCCATCGATAGCCTCCGATGCGGTTCCGCCAGCCGGCGTACGGCCCGGCCTGCCTTCGGCCGCCGGTGCCGGCGGGCCACCCAGCAGCGCGGCAAGCTTGCGCCGGCCGCGTGCGAGCCGCGACATCACCGTGCCGACCGGCACGTCCGCGATCGCCGCAATCTCGCGGTAACTCAGGTCCTCCATCTCGCGCAGCACGAGCACCTCGCGGTATTCGGGCGGCAGCTTCGCGAGCGCTTCATTCACGAGCCGCACGTTCTCGCCGCGCAGCAGGTGCGCGAGCGGATCGTCGGTCGCCGGTTGCCAGTCGTCGGGCACGTCGGTGTCGTCGAGCGTGTCGGGCAGCGCAACCTCGTGCGCATGCGTGCGGCGCCGCCATTCCGTGTACCAGGTGTGGCGCACGATCGTCAGCAGCCACGGCCGCGCGTTGTCGCCGCGACACGAATCGACGAAGCGCAGCGCGCGCATGCACGCGTCCTGGACGACGTCGTCCGCATCGCCGGCGCTGCCGCTCAGCCAGCGCGCGAGGTTGTACGCGGCGTCGAGATGCGGCAGCACGAGCACGCGAAACCGCTCGCCGCGCGCAACCGCGTCGTCCGCCGACCGCTCATCGACCGCCTGTCCGGCTTGCCCCACATGGCCTCCCTGGTCCCGGCGGCCGAAGCCGCGCCCGTTCCGGGCACGGTGCCCGGACAGACCGGCAACGTGCGCGCTTGATGACCTTACCGTCGTTGCGTCGAGTTTATTCCCGCGCCGCGCGCCCGAAGCGCAAATAATTCGTCGAACAGCCCGGTGGCCGGGCCGTCCGCGCCGGTTACGGCGTGGTGCTCCAGTAACCGGGGCTCGCGTAAGCGGCACGCAGGTAGTCGATGAAGTAGCGTACGCGCGCCGGTACGTAGCGCTGCTGCGGGTAGACCGCGAGGATGTCGTAGTCGGGCAGCGCATACTCGTCGAGCACGGTCTCGAGCGCGCCCGTCTCGAGCTGCGCGGCGATTTCCCACGTGGAGCGCCAGCCGAGTCCGAGACCCTCGGCCACCCAGCGGTGCAGCAGCTCGCCGTCGTTGCAGTCAAGATTGCCGGCCACGCGCATCGTCGCGATCTTGCCGTGGCGCTGGAAATACCAGCCGCGGTTCTGGCCGCCCTGCAGGTTGAACGCCAGGCAGTTGTGCTTGAGCAGATCGTCGAGCGACTTCGGCCGGCCGTGCCGGCGGAAATACTCGGGCGTGCCGCATACGACACGCCGGTTCGACGCGAGCTTCACCGCGACGAAGTTCGGATCGACGGCCCCGCCGATCCGGATCGACAGGTCGTAGCCTTCGCGCACGAGATCGACGACGCGGTCGGTCAGGTTGAACGACAGCTGCATCTCGGGCTTGTCGACCAGAAAGCCCGGGGCGTGCGGCGCGACGTGCTTGCGCCCGAACGCGGCCGGCGCGGACACGATCAGGTGCCCGCTGACCGCCCGCCGCCCGGCGGCCAGCTCGTTCTCGGCCTGGTCCCATTCGGACAGGAGGCCGCGGCAGCGCTCGAGGAACGCGGCGCCCTCCTCGCTGACCACCAGCCGCCGCGTCGAGCGGTACATCAGCTTCACGCCGAGACGCTTTTCGAGCGCGTCGATGCGCCGCCCGAGCACCACCGGCGACACGCCCTCCTCGAGCGCCGCCGCCGCGAGGCTGCCGGCATCGGCCACCCGCACGAACGTCTCGATCTGCTTGAAGCGATCCATCTCCCGTCTCCGTCTCTGTTCCGGCACCGGCGGAAAGCCCCGCCCGGCCGCCATTCCATACTTTTAGTTTCGAAAAAAGCGACTCCGGCTGATCTTATCAAACCTTTCCTGCATCCCTAAAGTGTCCTCAACAGACCCATTTGCAAGATCCACCCCATTCAAGGAGACATTCATGGCCAAGATGAGAGCCGTCGACGCAGCTGTGCTCGTGCTCGAGAAAGAAGGCATCCAGACCGCGTTCGGCGTGCCGGGCGCAGCGATCAACCCGTTCTACTCCGCCATGCGCAAGTCGGGTGGCATCAGCCATGTGCTGGCACGCCACGTCGAAGGCGCGTCGCACATGGCCGAAGGCTTCACGCGTGCGGCCCCGGGCAACATCGGCGTGTGCATCGGCACGTCGGGCCCCGCCGGCACCGACATGATCACGGGCCTCTACTCCGCATCGGCCGACTCGATTCCGATCCTCGCGATCACGGGCCAGGCACCGCGTGCCCGCCTGTACAAGGAAGACTTCCAGGCCGTCGACATCGAATCGATCGCGAAGCCGGTCACGAAGTGGGCCGTCACCGTGCGTGAGCCGGCACTCGTGCCGCGCGTGTTCCAGCAGGCATTCCACCTGATGCGCTCGGGCCGTCCGGGCCCGGTGCTGGTCGACCTGCCGATCGACGTGCAGCTCGCCGAAATCGAATTCGACATCGACACGTATGAGCCGCTGCCGGTCTACAAGCCCGCGGCCACCCGCGCGCAGATCGAGAAAGCGCTCACGATGCTCAACGACGCGGACAAGCCGCTGATCGTGTCGGGCGGCGGCGTGCTCAACGCAGCGGCCGAAGACCTGCTCGTCCAGTTCGCCGAAACGATCGGCGTGCCGGTGATCCCGACGCTGATGTCGTGGGGCGCGATTCCGGACGATCACCCGCTGATGGCCGGCATGGTCGGCCTGCAGACGTCGCACCGCTACGGCAACGCCACGATGCTCGCGTCCGACTTCGTGCTCGGCATCGGCAACCGCTGGGCGAACCGCCACACGGGCAGCGTCGAGGTCTACACGAAGGGCCGCAAGTTCGTGCACGTCGACATCGAACCGACGCAGATCGGCCGCGTGTTCGGCCCGGATCTCGGCATCGTGTCGGACGCAAAGGCCGCGCTCGAGCTGTTCGTCGCCGTCGCACAGGAATGGAAGGCCGCCGGCAAGCTGAAGGACCGCAGCGCATGGGTCGCCGACTGCCAGGAACGCAAGCGCACGCTGCAACGCAAGACGCACTTCGACAACGTGCCGGTCAAGCCGCAGCGCGTGTACGAAGAGATGAACAAGGTGTTCGGCCGCGATACGTGCTACGTCAGCACGATCGGCCTGTCGCAGATCGCCGCCGCGCAGTTCCTGCACGTGTTCAAGGCGCGTAACTGGATCAACTGCGGCCAGGCCGGCCCGCTCGGCTGGACGATTCCCGCCGCGCTCGGCGTGCGTGCTGCGGACCCGAGCCGCCCGATCGTCGCGCTGTCCGGCGACTACGACTTCCAGTTCATGATCGAGGAACTGGCAGCCGGCGCGCAATTCAAGCTGCCGTACGTGCACGTCGTCGTGAACAACTCGTACCTCGGGCTGATCCGCCAGGCGCAGCGTGCGTTCGACATGGACTACTGCGTGCAGCTCGCGTTCGACAACGTGAACGCACCGGAACTGAACGGCTATGGCGTCGACCACGTGGCCGTCGCGGAAGGCCTCGGCTGCAAGGCGCTGCGCGTGTTCAAGCCGGAAGAGATCGAGCCGGCGCTGCGTCAGGCGCAAACGCTCGCGGAAGAGTTCAGCGTGCCGGTGGTCGTGGAAGTGATCCTCGAGCGCGTGACGAACATCTCGATGGGCACCGAAATCGACGCGATCAACGAATTCGAGGATCTCGCCGAAAAGGCCGAGCACGCACCGACCGCGATCTCGATGCTCGACTGAACCGCACGACATTTTTGACTGACCGACCGAAGAGGCTTAGCTCATGCCGAAGTTTGCTGCAAACCTGACCATGCTGTTCAACGAAGTGCCGTTCCTCGACCGCTTCAAGGCGGCCGCCGACGCGGGCTTCGACGCCGTCGAGTTCCTGTTCCCGTATCCGTACGCGAAAGAGGAACTCGCCGAGCGGCTCGAGACGCATCGCCTGCGCCTCGTACTGCACAACCTGCCCGCCGGTAACTGGGACCAGGGCGAGCGCGGTATCGCGTGCCTGCCCGATCGCGTCGGCGAGTTCCAGGAAGGTGTCAGCCGTGCGATCGAGTACGCGAAGGCGCTGAAGGTGCCGCAGCTGAACTGCCTCGTCGGCATCCCGTCGGCCAGCACGGCGCGCGACAAGACCTTCGTCACGATCGTCGACAACCTGCGCTTTGCCGCCGACGCGCTCAAGCGCGAAGGCATCCGCCTGCTCGTCGAGCCGTGCAACAGCTTCGACATCCCGGGTTTCGCGCTGAACCGCTCGTCGGAAGGGCTCGACGTGATCCGCGCGGTCGGCTCGGACAACCTGTTCCTGCAGTACGACATCTATCACATGCAGCGCATGGAAGGCGAACTGGCCGCGACGATCGAACGCAACCTCGCATCGATCGGCCACGTCCAGCTCGCGGACAACCCGGGCCGTAACGAGCCGGGCACGGGCGAGATCAACTACGCGTTCCTGTTCGCGCTGCTCGACCGGCTCGGCTATGCCGGCTACGTCGGCTGCGAATACAAGCCCCGCACCACCACGACGGAAGGCCTCGGCTGGCTGCAAAGCGTCGCCGGCTGCGCACCGGGCTCGGCGCGTCGCGCCGCCTGAGTCACGCCCTTCCCGTTTTCAGCCCTATAGGAGACATTCACATGGCAACCATCGGTTTCATCGGCCTCGGCATCATGGGCGCGCACATGGCGCGCAACCTGCTCAAGGGCGACCACCAGCTCGTCGTGAACGGCGCGTTCCCGATCCCCGACGACCTGCGCACGAGCGCGAAGGTCGTCGCGAACTCGACCGAAGTCGCGCAGAACGCGGACATCATCATCGCGATGGTGCCGGATACGCCGGACGTGCGTAACGTGCTGTTCGCCGACGACGGCGTCGCGAAGGGCCTGACGGCCGGCAAGCTCGTGATCGACATGAGCTCGATCTCGCCGCTCGACACTCAGGAATTCGCGAAGCAGATCAACGCACTCGGTTGCGACTACCTCGACGCACCGGTGTCCGGCGGCGAAGTCGGCGCACGCGAAGCGTCGCTGACGATCATGGTCGGCGGCCCGGAGGCGGCATTCGAGCGCGCCAAGCCGCTGTTCGAGAAGATGGGCAAGAACATCACGCTCGTCGGCGACAACGGCGCGGGCCAGACCTGCAAGGTCGCGAACCAGATCATCGTCGCGCTGAACATCGAAGCGGTCGGCGAAGCGCTGCTGTTCGCCGCACGTTCGGGCGCCGATCCGGAGCGTGTGCGCCAGGCGCTGATGGGCGGCTTCGCCGCATCGCGCATCCTGGAAGTGCACGGCGCGCGGATGACGAAGCGCACGTTCGACCCGGGCTTCCGCATCGAGCTGCACCAGAAGGACCTGAACCTCGCACTCGACGGCGCACGCAAGCTCGGCCTCGCACTGCCGCACACGGCCAGCGCGCAGCAGCTGTTCAGCGTGTGTGCATCGCACGGCGGCAAGGCATGGGACCACTCGGCACTCGTGCGCGCGCTCGAGATCATGTCGAACTTCGAGATCGGCCAGACGCCGGCCGCGTAACACGGCTGCAACGATGCGCGTTTCCGCTGCGATGGCGGACGCGCACGACAGACATACGTGACCGGCACGGCCGGTCGCATCGATGCGCGATGCACCATGCACTCGCGCATCACGGTGGGGCGCCCCGCCCTGTACTGCCGAACGGCATGCGGGACGGGGCGAAAAACGCCGCTCTGGGCTGAGAGCGGCGTGGTGGGGTCCGCAGCGGCACCCGGCGACGCCGGGGAAGCCTTGGTCGGTCAGACGTCGTCGTCGGGTGTCCGCCTGTCGGATTTCGCGTATTACATTTCTTTACGTTCGAGCGTGCGATTTTTCATGCAATCGTCGTCATGAACGCCTACACTTTCGCCACGCCTTTCGAGAAAACCGCCGCGCTTGCGCTCACCTCCGGTGACCGCGCCCAGCGCGGTGTTTTTTTCGCCACTTCACGGCGCGTTTTCTTTTCAACCACCTAAGGAGTGCAACGATGGGTCTTCTTTCGTTTATCAAAGAGGCGGGTGAAAAACTGCTGGGTCATGCCGATGCGCAAGCAGCGGAAGATCCGAATGCCGCAAACCAGACCGCGGCCGATGCGATCAAGAACTACATCAACACGCAGGGTCTCGATACGTCGAACCTGACCGTCGCGTTCGACGGCGCATCGCGCACCGTGACGCTGTCGGGCAGCGTCGCCGACCTCGACACGAAGGCCAAGGTCAAGGTCGCGGCCGGCAACGTGCAGGGTGTCGCGGGCGTCAACGACGACGATCTGCAGCCGGACGATCCGGAAGTGCAGTACCACGACGTGAAGTCGGGCGACACGCTGTCGGCCATCGCCAAGGAAGTCTACGGCGACGCGAACAAGTACCCGGTGATCTTCGAGGCGAACAAGCCGATGCTGTCGAGCCCGGACCGGATCTACCCGGGCCAGAAGCTCGTGATTCCGCCGCAGTCCTGAGCATTATTGCCGGACTGACGGACACAAAAAAGGCAGGCCGATGGCCTGCCTTTTTTTCATGGTGACGCGCGCGGCCCGCGCCGCGCGTATCGGTCAGCCCGTCACAGCGTATCGAACATGCGCTGCAGCGCGTCGCAGTCGTGGATGCCGTTCGCGAGCGCGAGCATCAGCAGCACGCGCGCCTTGTACGGGTTCAGCGACCCCGCGCTCACGAAGCCGAGCGCATCGTCGCTCGCGGCGCCGTTGCGCATCACGTGCCCCGACCCGACGCGCGACGCGCGAACCACCGCAACGCCGGCGTTTACCGCATCGGCCAGCGCCGCCTGCAGCGTCGCATGGATCGAGCCGTTGCCGGTGCCCGCGACGACGAGACCGCGCACGCCGGCTGCAACGAGCGCATCGACGGCCGTCCGCGTCACGCCCGCGTAGCTCGCGACGACTTCGACGGGCGGCCACACGGCGGCGATCGCCAGTTGCGTGTCGCGCGAACGCGTCACGCGGCGTGCGAATTCGACCCGGCCGTCCTGCACCCAGCCGAGCGCGCCGAGCTCCGGCGACTGGAATGCATCGACCGCGTAGGTGCTCGTCTTCACGACGTCGCGCGCGCCGTGGATCCGGTTGTTGAACGCGACCAGCACGCCCTGCCCGCGCGCGGACGGATGCGCAGCCACCGTCACCGCGTTCAGCAGGTTCAGCGGGCCGTCGGACGACAGCGCGGTCGCCGGGCGCATCGCGGCCGTCAGCACGACCGGCTTGTCGCCGTTGACGACCAGGTGCAGCGCATACGCGGTTTCCTCGAGCGTGTCGGTGCCGTGGGTGATCACGATGCCGTCGACCGCCGGATCGGCCATCAGCGCGTCGATCCGCGCGGCGAGCGCATTCCACAGCGGCAGCGCGAGATCCTTGCTGTCGATGCTGGCGATCTGCTCGGCGTCGATGCGCGCGACGGACGCGAGCGCCGGCACCGCGTCGACCAGGAAATTGACGCCGAGCGCACCGGCCTGGTAGCCGGCCGTGCTGGCCGCGTCGGGCGCGGCGCCGGCGATCGTGCCGCCGGTGGCGAGCACGGCGATGCGCGGCAGGGCCGCCGTGGACGAAGGGGATGCGGAATTCGGAGTATTCATGGCCGCGATTGTAAAGGCTTGCGGCCGGGATCCGGCAGGTTCCGGCGCGACGGCCCTGGCCGGCCGCCTCACATCATGGTTTGTCCCGATCGTCCGGCAACACGTGCCGTCAACGGCCGTGGTGTCCGCAACGTTATAGAAAGTGCCGTTTTGGTGTTTTCACATTGATTTGCCATAATCGGAACGCGCTGTGCGATGCGGCCCTATCCTCATCGCGCGGTGCTTCGTGACGGCGTCGATAACACGCAATTCACCCCATGGGAGTGTCGAAATGAAAATCCAATCGCTCGTAGCCGCAGTGCTTCTCGGCGGCATGCTGGCTTCCCCCGCGTTCGCGGCGAACAGCCAGCAGGACAAGATGAAGGCCTGTAACACCCAGGCAACCGGCAAGACGGGCGACGAACGCAAGGCGTTCATGAAGGACTGCCTGTCGGCGAAGCCCGCGAAGGCCATGTCGCAGCAGGAAAAGATGAAGGCGTGCAACACGCAGGCCACCGGCAAGAAAGGCGACGATCGCAAGGCGTTCATGAAGAGCTGCCTGAGCAACGCGCCGGCCGCCTGAGTTCCGGCGCTCCCGTATCGAATGCCGCGCACCGCTTCGGCGGGCGCGGCATTTTTGTTTTCGTTGCATGCGCATCGACGCGCCCCGCCCCCCGCGCTTCTGCCGCGCTTTAGCCACGCCTCCCGCCCCGCTTTCCCGCCTTGCCGTACCGGCGCCGCCACATGGTGCGGCAATTCGCCGCGTTTTCTTCTATGATGGCTGCAACGCGGCCCATCCAAGTACAAGAAGCGCCATCGGGCCGCCCTCGAGACAGACGCGCACACGCGTCAAACGGAGGCATGGATGGCATGGAGACAACACCGCTGGTTCCGCCGCTGGCTGATCGTGATCGTATTCTGGGCCGTGCCCGTTGCGATCGTCGCCGTGCGCGAGATCCGCGAGGAAATGGCGTACAACAAGGCGGACCTGCAGCTCGCGCTGACCACCTGGCAGCTCACCGACGCGCAGCAGGCAGCCGGCGCCGGCGCGAAGTGCCACGGGGATCCTGACGAGGCGCGCGCGGCCGGCTGCCCGGCCGACGTGCTCGCCGCCAATGCGCCGCGCCAGCAGGCAGCCCGCGACGAATACGTGGTGCGCCGCAGCACGCTCGCGAGCTACCTGTGGCACGCGTTCGTCGGCTACTGGGTCGTGCCGGCCGCGTTCCTGTTCGCCTGCGGGGTCGTGATCGCGCTGATCCGTCGCGCGCTGCGCCGCCCCCCGATCAAGCCGCCTGTTCCGCCCGTCACGCACTGATGCGCGCGGCAGGCGCCGCCGTCCGATCGACCACCGTGTTTCCCGCATGCCGACGCGACGTCGGCGCGCGGGCGCCGGTGCGTCCGTTGGGGCGCCGCGACATCCCCGAGCGATTTGACGCTTTTTCACGCCGCAACGAAAAGAGGCTGTAATCCGCTGTGATATAACTGCCGACGTGATCCGCTCCCTGAGCGAGACTCACTCCGAACATCATCCGATGGAGAAGAACGATGCAAAAACGGAATCTTGTGCTGAAAGCCGCCGCTGCGCTCATCGTCGGTAGCCTCGCGCTCACCGGTTGCACCACCACCCCGGACAAGCCGGACAACGCCGCAACGAACGCGTCGAAGCGCCAGGCAATCGACTCGAGCGTCGACGCCACGCTGTCGCGCATGTACTCCACGGTCAAGGGTTCGCGTGAACTCGTCGCGAAGTCGCGCGGCGTGCTGGTCTTCCCGGACGTGATCCAGGCCGGCTTCATCGTCGGCGGCCAGTCCGGCAACGGCGCACTGCGCGTCGGCGGCAGCACGGTCGGCTACTACAACACGTCGTCGCTGTCGGTCGGCCTGCAGGCAGGTGCGCAGTCGAAGGCGATCGTGTTCCTGTTCATGACGCAGGAAGCGCTCGACGAATTCCGCGGCTCGGACGGCTGGGCTGCCGGCGCCGGCGCGTCGGTCGCGCTCGTGAAGATGGGCGCGAACGGCGCAGTCGACACGACCACGGCCACCGCACCGGTCCAGGTCGTCGTGCTGACGAACGCCGGCCTGATGGGCGACGTGTCGATCAACGGCACGAAGGTCTCGAAGCTGAAGATCTGACGCTCGTGCACCGCCCGTGCGCACGGCGCGCGGGCCATGCACAAACGGCGATGTCCTTGCGGGCATCGCCGTTTTTTTATCCGCGCGCGTCCTGCGCCACGCGCATCAGGTCGTCGAGTCGATCACCTTGAAACGCGAGCGTTTCTGCGCACGGATCACCGACTGGTAGACGTCGACATACTGCTGCGCCATGCGGCGCGACGTGAAGCGTTCCTCGAAGCGCTGCCGCACGCGCGCGCGCGGCAACAGGTGCAGCCGGTTCACGGCGGCCACCGCACTGATCTCATCCTCGACGATGAAACCCGACACGCCCTCGTCCACCACTTCGGGCACCGCGCCGCGATTGAACGCGATCACCGGCGTGCCGCACGACATCGCCTCGATCATCACGAGGCCGAACGGTTCCGGCCAGTCGATCGGAAACAGCAGCGCATGCGCGCCCGACAGGAATTCGGCCTTCTGGTGATCCGCGATCTCGCCGATGAATTCGACGTGCGGCAACGCGAAGAGCGGCTTGATCTCGCGCTCGAAGTATTCCTGGTCGGCCGCGTCGATCTTCGCGGCGATCTTGATCGGCAGCCCGCACTGGCGGGCAATGCGGATCGCCGTGTCGACGCGCTTCTCCGGCGAGATGCGGCCGAGGAACGCGAGGTAGCGCGGCTCGACCGGCTGCGGCATGTACAGCGTATCGGGCAGCCCGTGGTAGACGGTCGTCAGCCATTTCGCCTGCGGCAGTGGCTGGCGCTGCGAGTTCGAAATCGAGATCACCGGCGCCGTGTTGAACGTGTCGAACACCGGCTGCTGCTCGGGCAGGTCGAGCCGGCCGTGCAGCGTCGTCACGTAAGGCGTTTCCTGCCGGTTGAAGACCGAGAACGAGTAGTAGTCCATGTGGAAATGGAGCACGTCGAAGTCCTTCGCGCGGCGCGCGACCGTCTCCATCAGCAGCATGTGCGGCGCGACCCGGTCGCGGATCGACGAGTCGAGCCGCAGCGCGCGCGGCCAGACCGGCTCGAGCTTCGCCCGTGTCGTCGAATCGCCGCTGGCGAACAGCGTCACATCATGGCCGAGCTCGACGAGCGCCTCGGTGATGTAGGACACGACGCGCTCCGTGCCGCCGTACAGCTTCGGCGGTACCGATTCGGTCAGCGGCGCGATCTGGGCAATTCTCATGGTCCACGTCTCCTGTGTCCTGTCCGTTGCGGCACGGCCGGCGGGCCTCTACGCTTTCGCGCCCTGCTCGCCCCCATGCAGCGCTGGCCGGCTCGGCGTCAGCCGGATATCCCTTCATTATTCGCGATCCCGCTGCCCGGAACCGCCCGTCTTTCATTTTATGGGTGTTGTTACAGGCAGGATACATTCCGCCTGCCGGGTCGATCCGGCCCCATGTTGACGATCACGCCAGAGTGCAGGCCGCCGCGCCCGTCAGCGCGACGGCCACTTCCATGCCGGCAGGTCGCGCGTATCGGCATCGACGAGCCCCGTCGCGCCGAGCTGCTTGTCGAGTACCAGCGATTCGCAGCCGGCCTCGCGCTCGAGCGTCGCGATCAGCCGCGCCGCGTGCGACACGACGAGCACCTGCGAACGCTGCGCAGCCTGCGCGATCAGGCGGCCGAGCGCCGGCAGCAGATCGGGGTGCAGGCTCGTCTCCGGTTCGTTCAGCACCATCAGCGCTGGCGGCCGCGGCGTCAGCAGCGCGGCCGCGAGCAGCAGGTAACGCAGCGTGCCGTCCGACAGCTCGGCCGCCGCGAGCGGCCGCAGCAGCCCCGGCTGGCGCATCAGCACGTCGAAGCGGCCACGGCCGCCCGGATTGTCGATTTCGACCGACGCCCCGGGAAACGCGTCGTCGAGCGCCGCATCGAGTGCGACGCCGTCGCCGATTTCGCGGATCGTCTGCAACGCGGCGGCGAGGTCGGCGCCGTCGTCCGCGAGCACCGGCGTATGGGTGCCGATGTGCGACTGCCGCGCCGGCGCCTGCGCATCGGTCCGGAAATGGTCGTAGAAGCGCCACGAGCGGATCCGTTCGCGCACCGCGATCATCTCGGGCGCGCCGGTCGGATCGGCGAACTCGGTCATCATGCTGTCGAAGCTGGCCACCGGCTGCGGAATCGTCTGCCAGTCGCCCGATGCGGTGCGCGCGCGGATCTGCGCGCCCTGCCGGTCGACCAGCAGCGTCGACGGGCGCAACATCGCACCGCCCCAGATGCATTCGCGCTTGACCACCGGATCGAGCGAGAACTGCGAGCTGCTCGGAATCGGCATGCCGAGATCGATCGCATAGCCGAAATCGTCGCAGGCGAAGCCGAGCTTCAGGCTCACCGGCCCCTTGCGCACCGTGCCGGTCACCGGCGTGTCGCCGTCCAGCATCGCCCGCGAGAAACGCTCGGGGCCGGCCCACAGCGTCGACGGCAACCCGCCTTCGCGGGCGAGCGACGGGATCACGCGCCCCTGCGCGGTATCGGCGAGCAGTCGCAGTGCGCGGTACACGCTCGACTTGCCGCTGCCGTTCGGCCCCGTGACGACGTTGAGCGCCGCGAGCGGCACGATCAGCTCGCGCAGCGAGCGGTAATTGGCGATGGCGAGCGTGTTCAGCGCGGTCATGACGATGGAGGAGGCATGCGGGCCGCGGTCAGCGGCCTTCGGCAGTTTGCGGGTCGGCCGCGGTATTGGCCGCCGTACTGGCGGCAGGCGACCGCGCGTGCGGCCGTTCGGGATTCGGTGCATCCGGCGCGGAATCGTGCGGATACAGTTCCATCCGGCTGCGCGGCAGGCATTGCGGATAGCGGTCCTGCAGGTAGGCGATCAGCCCTTCGCGCACGCGGCAGCGCAGGTCCCAGCACGACGATGAATCGGCCGCGCTGACGAGCGCGCGCAACTGCATCGTGCGTTCCGTCGCGTCGGTCACCTGCAGCACCTGCACGCGACCGTCCCACTCGGGCGCCGCGTGGACGAGCCGCGCAAGTTCTTCGCGCAGCGGCGCGAGCGGCGTGCGGTAGTCGACCGACAGATAGACCGTGCCGATGATTTCCGAGCTGCTGCGCGTCCAGTTCGTGAACGGGTTCTCGATGATCCACTGCAGCGGCACGACGAGGCGCCGCTGGTCCCACAGCCGCACCGACACGAACGATCCGGTGATTTCCTCGATGCGCCCCCACTCGCCCTGGATCACGACCACGTCGTCGAGCCGGATCGGCTGCGTGAGCGCGATCTGCAGACCGGCAATCAGGTTGCCGAGTACCGGCCGCGCAGCGATGCCGGCAACCAGGCCCGCGACGCCGGCCGACGCCAGCAGGCTCGCGCCGACCTGGCGCACGTTCGGGAACGTCATCAGCGCGGCGCCGGTGCCGATGATCACGATCAGCACCATCACGGTCCGCACGAGCACCCTGGCCTGCGTATGGATGCGCCGGGCCTGGAGGTTGTCGGCCGTATCGATCGGATGGGCCTGGATGATGGCGTCGCCGACGCCGGCCGCGAGCCGCACCAGCAGCCACGTGAGGGAAATGATGGAGCCGACCGCCGCCGCCGTGCGCATGCCGCGCACGAACGACATGCCGTCGTCCGCCTGGACCCACAGGAATTCAAGCGCCAGCAGCGCGAGCACGACGAGCGACGGCCGGTCGATGTAGCGCAGGATCGCGCTCATCAACGGATACGGCTGCGCGATGCGCTTGACGATGCGTGCGCCGAGACGGTGCACGATCGTGACGACCAGTATGACGATGACCGACACGGCCAGCGTGCCGAGCCACGAATGCAGCGGCGCATCGGTGATGCGCTGTAGTTCCTCGATTGAAATCATCGGCGCCCGTGGGTGATGAGGCGCGCACGCCTCGTCCTGGATGCGTCGGCGACATCCGGGCCACGCGCGGGCCCGGACACGGCGTCAGGTCAGTTGCCGCTCCTGCAGGGGAACGCCTTGCCGAGGCCGAGCGACACCGCGGTGCTCGCGTTGTAGTCGGCCAGCTTCGGATTTTCCGCGATGTACTTGCGCACCGCGTCGGTCATCTGCTGCGCCCGGATGTCGGGCGGCAGGCAGAAATACTGGCCGACCCGCGGCCCCGTCGTCCCGCCGATCGCATCGATGGTGTTGTAGACGCCGTCGGCGGCGCCTTCGATGTAGGCCGCGCACGACGCCCGCGACTTGACGTCCGTCTTCGCGCACAGCCGGTCGAGATCAGCGCCCGTGAAAGCCGCCGCCGACAACGGCACGGCAAACGCCGCGGCACAAAACATTGCGCGCAACATGGTGTTCCTTATGTCAATGCGGCCCGAGGCCGCCTGCTGCCTTGGCCGGCGCGGCGCCCGGACGCCCTGCTCCGGCCGGAATCCGGCCGGGCGGGCACCGTCTGCCGCACCGAAAACCGTCATTTTGCACTCTTTTGCGCATCTGCCGGCGTCGATGCCCCGATGCGCGTCGTCCGCTTGCTCAGGATCTCGATCGCGTCCGGCGCGTTGTAGTGCTTCGCGAATTCGAGCGCGGTGATGCCGAGCTGGTTCTTCACCTGCGGATCGGCGCCCTGGTCGAGCAGCAGCGTGACCGTCGACGGATGGTTGCCGCGTGCGGCCATCATCAGCGGCGTCGTGCCGTTCGGCGATGCGGTATCGATGTACGCGTCGTGGTCGAGCAGCAGCTTCACGACTGCGTCCTGGCCATTGGTCGCCGCGTAGTGCAGCGGCGCCCAGCCCTTCTTGCTGACTTCCGCGCCCTTGTCGATCAGCAGCTTCGCGAGGCCGACGTCGCCGTTCAGCGACGCGAGCATCAGCGCGGTTTCGCCAGCCTTGTCTTCCTTCTCGAGGTCGACGTTCGGCGTCGTGGCGAGCGCCGCCGCAACCTTGTCGGACTTCTCGCGCGCGGCGATCACGATCAGCGGGTCGCCGTTCGGCGCGATCGTGTTCGGGTCGAGCTTGCCGCTCTTGAGCTGCTTGCCGATGTCGGCGATGTCGTCGAACTTGACGGCCTTGACGATCGCATCGAGCGATTCGGCATGCGCGCCGGCTGCCGCGAACAGGCCGCTCGCGACGAGCGCGGCAGCAACGAGTGCACGTTTCGGCAGATGATTGGTCGGCTTCGTCATTGTTGTGGGCTCCTTCCCTGGGTTGTCGGCTGCGCGCACGTCGTTAGCGGGCGATCTTGAACAGCCGGAAAAAGTTCTGCGTCGTCGCATCGGCGAGCGCCTCGACGGCAATCCCGCGCTCGGATGCGATAAAGCGTCCGACATGGCTGACGTACGCAGGTTCATTCGGCTTGCCGCGATACGGCACCGGCGCGAGGTACGGCGAGTCGGTCTCGATCAGCAGCCGGTCGAGCGGCACGCGCCGCGCGACGTCCTGCACGTCGGTCGCGTTCTTGAACGTGACGATGCCCGACAGCGAGATATGGAAGTTCTGCGCGAGCGCCTGCTCGGCCACCGACCACGGCTCGGTGAAGCAGTGCATCACGCCGCCCGGCACGTCCGCGCGTTCCTCGGCCATGATCCGCAGCGTGTCTTCCGACGACGAGCGCGTGTGGATGATCAGCGGCTTCATCGTCGCGGTCGCCGCGCGGATATGCGTGCGAAAGCGTTCGCGCTGCCATTCCATGTCGTCGATCGAGCGGCCTTCGAGACGGTAGTAGTCGAGGCCCGTTTCGCCGATCGCGACGACCTTCGGGTGCGCGGCCAGCTCGACGAGCTCCGCGAGCGTCGGCTCGTGCATGTCCTCGTGATCGGGATGCACGCCGACCGACGCATAGACGTTGTCATGTGCGTCCGCGATCGCAAGAACCTCCGGCAGCGTCTCGAAATCGACCGACACGCACAGCGCGTGCGTGACGTCGTGCTCGCGCATGTTCTCGAGAACGGCCGGCAGGCGGTCGGCCAGGCCCTTGAAATTGATATGGCAGTGAGAGTCGACGAACATCGTGTTTCCTGAATACGTAAGGCGGGCGCTCATGCGCGCGCCGGCATGCGGCAACGGGCGGCGTTCGCGGGCCGGACGGCCACGGTCGCGTCGCGGCGTGCGCCGGTCATCGTTTCACAACCCAAACGAAACAATGCCGGATCACGCGAACATTTCCCGGTATCCGAGAAACAATTCCTCGAATACGAGCCGCGCGTTGAGCGGATGGTTCTCGACCGTCCGCTGCCGCGTCACGGCCTTCATGAAGCGGGCGAACGCGTTCGCATCGACCGCTTCCGCACAGCGCGCGAGCGCCGCCGCGTGCGCCGGGAAGTAGCGCGGCGCGCCCGCCATCCGCTGGGCAAGCAGGTCGTACAGCCAGCGCTGCAGCCAGCCGAGCACCAGCGGCACCGGCAGCTTCTGCAGCGTCTCGCCGCACGCGAACGGGTCGCAGGCCGCACCGGCCGCGAGCTGCCCGAGC
>NZ_JAAGPE010000220.1:0-16264 GCF_017104605.1 Burkholderia sp. Ac-20384
TCGCTGGGCGGCGGCTTCCGCGGCGGCGGTCGCGCTGGCGTGGCGCTGCTGCGCAGCCTCGGCATCGGCGGCAGCGGCCGTGTGGCGTTGTGCGGCGGCTTGCGCTTCGGTTTCCGCGGCGGCATGACGCTCTGCTGCGGCCTGGGCTTCCGTTGCGGCGGCGCGCGCGAAGGCTTCCGCGCTGCGGGCCGCCTGCTGCGCGGCGTGGTGATCGTGGAGCAGCTGATCGACGCCCATGGTGAGCGAAGCGATCTGATCGTTCAGGTTCATGCGTGTCTTCTCTGCGTAAGACCCGCGATTTTAACCGCTGCGCCGGTAGCGGGCCGCGCGGGACGTGTAACAAAGTGCGCAAAGCGGCGTGAAGCACGCCGCTTTGTGTTACTTCAGGTAGCCCGCGGAGCCGAACCAGTCGAGCGCATCGCGCAGCCCTTCGCGGTACGGGCGCGCACGGTAGCCAAGCTCGCGCTCGGCCTTCGCGGACGTGAAATACATCTTGTTCTTCGACATCCGCAGCCCGTCCACGGTGACGAACGGCTCCTTCTTCGTGAACTTCGCGACCGCTTCCGCCCCGACCGCGAGCGGGTAGAGCGGCCAGCGCGGCAGCGCGATCGTCGGCGCCTTGCGGCCCGTCATCTGTGCGATGTCGGCGAGCATCTGCTGCAGCGGCAGGTTCTCGCCGCCGAGGATGTAGCGCTCGCCGATCCGGCCGCGCTCGAGCGCGAGGAAGTGGCCGTGCGCGACGTCGTCCACATGCACGAGGTTCAGCCCCGTGTCGACGAACGCGGGAATCTTGCCGAGCGCGGCTTCGACGATGATGCGGCCGGTGGGCGTCGGCTTCACGTCGCGCGGGCCGATCGGCGTCGACGGATTGACGATCACGGCCGGCAGCCCTTCGTCGGCGATCATCCGCTCGACCGCGCGTTCCGCGAGCACCTTGCTGCGCTTGTAGACGCCGATCGCCTGCTCGGCCGTGAGCGGCCGGTTTTCGTCGGACGGATCGCCGGCGCTCGTCACCTTCAGCGTCGCGACGCTGCTCGTGTAGACGATCCGCTCGACGCCTTCCGCGCGCGCCGCGCGCATCGTCGCGACCGCGCCCTCGAGGTTCGCGCGCTCGATCTCGTCGGGATCGGGTGCCCACAGCCGGTAGTCGGCCGCCACGTGCAGCAGGTAGCGCACGCCGCGCAGCGCGGCGCGCATCGACGCCTCGTCGCGCATGTCGCCGGTGACGATCTCGGCGTCGAGGTCCGCCACGTTCGTGCGCGGGCTGGTCGGGCGCACGAGCACGCGCACCGCATAGCCTTTCTGCTGCGCAATGCGTGCGACGGCCGAGCCGACGAAGCCGGACGCGCCGGTGACGAGAACGAGATCGCGGGAGGTATCAGTCATGCGTTTCCTTCAGGGCCGCGCGCGAGCGGCGCGGCGGTTGAGCATCGGCGAGATTGTACGTGGTCGGCGCGGGCGGCGACGCAAGGCCGTGACGGGGGCGAACCGGCTCCGGCCCGTGTGCGAAGCGGCCGACGCGACTACAATGCCGGGCTTGAATGCAACGGGAGGGCGACGCGATGAGCCGCAATGAACTGGACGAACGGATCGAGACCTACTACGTGCGGGTGCGCGGCGTCGTGCAGGGCGTCGGCTTCCGTCATGCGACGGTGCGCGAGGCGCATGCGCTGAAGCTGCGCGGCTGGGTCGCGAATCTCGAGGACGGCACCGTCGAGGCGATGATCCAGGGCTCCGGCGCGCAGATCGATCGGATGCTCGCGTGGCTGCGCCACGGGCCGCCGGCCGCGCGCGTGACCGAGGTGACGTTCGAGGAACGCCAGACCGAAAGGCGCTTCGAGCGCTTCCAGCAGCAGTAAGAGGCACGGAACGATCATGACGGGGTATCCGGAGGCCGGGCGCGGCCTCATGTTGTCGGTGACGGCGTCGATGCTGTTCGCGCTGATGTCCGCCTACGCGAAACTGCTCGCGCCGCTCACGGGGCTCGACATCTTCGCGTGGCGCGTGTTGTGGACCGCACCGGGCGCGCTCGCGCTGATCGCGCTGCGCGGCCGCTTGCCCGCGCTCGTCGACCTCCTGCGGCGCAGCGTGCGCGACTGGCGTCTGCTGATTGCGCTGCCGGTGAGCGCCGCGCTGCTCGGCGTGCAGTTGTGGCTGTTTCTTTGGGCGCCGCTGCACGGCCGCATGCTCGAAGTGTCGCTCGGCTATTTCCTGCTGCCGCTGACGATGGTGCTCGTCGGCCGCTTCTACTATCACGAGCGGCTCGATCCGCTGCAATGGGCGGCGGTCGCGTGCGCCGCGCTCGGCGTTGCGCACGAAGTGTGGGCGACGCGCGCGTTCGCGTGGCCGACGCTCGTCGTCGCGCTCGGCTATCCGCCGTATTTCGTGCTGCGCCGGCGGATCAACGCCGATTCGCTCGCCGCGTTCGCGGTCGAGATCGCGCTGCTGTGCCCGATCGCGTTCGCGATGGTCGCGACGAGCACGACGCACGTCGCCGATCATCCGCTGCTGTGGGCCGTGCTGCTGCCGGGCCTCGGCGTGCTCAGCACGCTCGCGCTCGCGAGCTACCTGAAGGCGAGCCGGATGCTGCCGATGGCGCTGTTCGGGATTCTCGGCTACGTCGAACCGGTGTTGCTCGTCGCGGTGTCGCTGCTGCTGCTCGGCGAGACGCTGAGCGTCGCGAAGCTCGCGACGTACGGGCCGATCTGGGTCGCCGTCGCGCTGACCGCGTGGCACAGCGCGATGCTGATGCGGCGCCTGCCCGCACGCGGATAAACGTCGATCGCGATGCGGCGGCTGCGTGCAGCATGCCGCGTCGCGCATCGCAAAACGGCGGCGCCGCAGCGGTCGAACCCATCGATGTTGACCGCAAGCTGGCGTCGCGCTGGCATGAGTCTGGCGACGCTGCCCGCTTTGTGCCACAAGGCTCGCGCCTGTAATCGAACAGAAGATTCGGTTGCACTTTGTTACTTAGGGTCTCCCCGGATCGGCCATTAGACTGGCCTCACCGACTTCCCTTCGTATGCAGCCTTTCAATGAACGGTCATCTCCGTGCCTGGCCGGCCGGGTTGGCGCGATGCGAGCATACGCGTATCGCCGCTGATTCCGCTCGCCTTCTCCTTCCCGATCCATTCGCCGGTGCGCGCTGCACCGCCGTCGTGCAGGTGTGCTCATGTCGTTGAGCCCGCCGCCTTCCGCCACCTTTCCACCGTCGCGCAGCGGCCGCCTGATCGAAGTCGATTTCTTCCGCGGCATCGTGCTGTTGATGATCGTCGTCGATCACATCGGCGCGAGCGTGCTGTCGCGCGTCACGCTGCACGCGTTCGCGCTGTGCGACGCGGCCGAGGTCTTCGTCTTTCTCGGCGGCTTCGCGACCGCGAGCGCCTATGGCGCGATCGCCGAGCGACACGGCGCGCGCGCCGCGCAAAAGCGCTTCGTGCGCCGCGCGATGCAGATCTACCGCGCGTTTCTCGCGACCTCGACGCTGATGCTCGTCGTGTCGGCCGTGCTCGACCACTACGGGATCGATGCGCCGAACCTCGCACTCGACGACGTCAGCGTGATGCTCGCCTCGCCGCTCACGGGCGCAGCCGAGTTGCTGACGTTCCAGCGCCAGCCCTATCTCGCGTCGGTGCTGCCGATGTACGTGCTGTTCGCGCTCGCGTCGCCGGTGCTCGTGCCGTTCGCGCGCCGGCATCCGTGGCTGCTGGTCGCGCTCAGCATCGCGTCGTGGCTGACGGCGGGCTGGCTCGGCCCCGAGCTGCTGGATACCGACGGATTCCGCTGGAGTTTCAATCCGTTCGCGTGGCAACTGATGTTCGTGGCCGGCGTGCTCGCGCGCTGCCAGCCGTTCTATCGGCGCATCGCGCTCGGGCGCTGGGGGGCCGCCGCGACCGGGCTCGCGTGCGCGATCGTGCTCGGCTGCGCGAGCTACAAGCTGTTCTCGGGGTTGCCGCTGCCGGAAGGCGTGTTCAAGCGCGATCTCGCGCTGCCGCGCGTCGTGAGCTTCGCGGCCATCGCGTGGCTGATGGCCGATTGCGTGCGCTTCGGCTGGATCGCGCGGATCGCGCAGGGTGTGCGCCCCGTCGTGGCCGTGGGCCAGCGCGGGCTGATCTGCTTCGTCGCAGGCGCGGCGATCTCGCTCGTCATCGATTCGCTATTGCATCCGCTCGTGCGGAGTGCCGATCTGCGGCAGGTCGGCGTGGGCCTCGTGGCCGACGCGTGCGCGCTCGGGCTGATGATGGCCGTGGCCGGTTCGGGAACGTGGATCGCGCGGTGGCGCAGCGCGGCTGCTTGAGCGGCGCGGGAGGCGGCGCGTGCGGCACCGAATGTGCCGCGCGGCGTCAGTGAGGTGAGCCGATACGGGAGCGGGGAACGGCGGTGGCGTCGTCGGATTCGGCGTCGTCGCGTTCGTCGGGCGCCGGATCGTCGCGTTCCGCGAGTACCGCGTCGGCTTCGGCTGCGGCTCGCGCGGCGCGTATCGCGGTGCAGCGCTGAGCGTGCCGGATGTCCGACAGTATCCTCAAGAGCCGCATTGTTCTGCTTTTCATGGTCCTCTCCCGCCAGTGCGCATCTCGCGAAGCGGATGCGCTTCCTGCAACCAGTGTAGGACGCGTTCGCGTGACTGGCGGGAGAATGTGGCGTGCAGGCCGCACGCCGAGGGATATTACTTACTGCGCGGCGGCGACGCCCTGCGTCTGCAGTGCTTCTTCGCGACGCTCTTCCGCACAACGCTGGTGCTGACGCGACAGGCGATTCATCAGCGGCAGCAGCAGCAGCGCGAGCACCATGCCGATCGCGGCGAGCCAGCCGAGCTTCTCGAACAGCGACAGGTACAGCGGCAGCGATTCGGTGGCCGGCAGGTCGTGCGACGGCATCTGCGCGAAGTTCGCGACGACGCTGCCCAGATACTGCGACACGCCCGTCGCGACGAAGTACGCACCCATCATGAAGCCGCTCATGCGCGCCGGCACGTAGCGGGCGATCATCGCGAGGCCGAGGCCGCTCACCAGCAGTTCGCCGAGCGAGTAGAGGCCGTAGCCCCACACCATGAACCACGACGACACGCGGCCGTCGATCGCGTAGCGGCCGCTGATCGTGAACACCAGGTAGCCTGCGGCCACTGCACCGAAGCCGAGCGCGTATTTCGCGGCGACCGGCAGGTCACGGCCGCTTTTCGCGACGGCGTTGTAGACCCACACGAGCACCGGGCTCAGCAGCATGATCCAGATCGGGTTCAGCGCCTGGAACTGCGCGGCGCTCCACGTGAACAGCGTCGTGTCGAACAGCATGAAGCGCGGATCGACGTTGCGCAGCGCGAACAGCGTCAGCGACGTCGACATCTGCACGTAGAAGATGAAGAACAGGATCACCTGGCCGATCAGCACGAGCGCCGCGATCAGGCCGGCACGCTCCGAGCGCTCCGACTTCGCGATCATGTATGCGAAGATCGCGAGGATCGCGAACGCTGCCGTCCACACGCTGGCGACGGCGAGCTGCTTGTGCTGCAGCACGTACAGCGTGATCAGCGCGAGCCCGACGCCGCCCAGCGCGACCGCGCCGAGGCGCTTCCAGCGGATCGGCTGGTCGTCCGGCAGCGAGCCGACGTGCGCGAGCGTGCGATGCATCAGCATGAAGTTGAGGATCGCGAGCAGCATGCCGCCGCAGCAGACCGCGAACGCGGTGTGCCAGCCCCAGTGATCCTTGATCCACGGCGTCGCGAGCATCGACACCGTCGAGCCGATGTTGACTGCCATGTAGTAGATCGTGAACGCGCTGTCGATGCGCGCGTCGTCGCCTTCATAGATACGGCGCACGAGGTTCGCCGCATTGGCCTTGAACAGGCCGTTACCGACGACGATCACGCCGAGCGACGTATACATGTACGTCAGGTGATCGTTCGGTACTGCGAGCATCAGGTAGCCGGCGCACAGCACGGACGCGCCGATGATCATCGTGCGGCGGGCGCCGAGCACCTTGTCGCCGATCCAGCCGCCGATCGACGGCGCGGCATAGACGAGTGCGGTGAACGCACCCCAGGTCAGGTTCGCATGGCTGTCGGTGAAACCGAGCCGGTCGACCATGAAGAGGACCAGGAGCGCGGCCATGCCGTAGTAGCCGAAGCGCTCCCACATTTCGATGAGGAAGACCGTCGTGAACGATCGGGTTTGTGAAACAGGTGGTTGCATCATCAATCTCGTTTGAAACGGACGGCACGGATCGCGCGTCGTCTAGGGGTCGAACTGGCGCCGGTGCACAATGGGCCGGGTAGGCTTCGTGCTGGCGATGGAACAGTCGGGCGGTTAGCCCGGGCCGGGGTCTGACTCCGCCTGGTGTGGCGGGGAGGGGCCCCGACCGGCGCGCGCATGGTAGCGGCTACCGGTCCGGTGCGTCACGTATCTGCCACCTAGGGAAACTCCTAATGTGGCAGTAGCTTTCAGGAACATTCGTCTCATCATCTAGTTGTAAGCTTTCGCGCCGGCCATCCGAAGATTCCCGGAGAGCCGCTTGCAGCTTGCCTGTGAAGCCGGCGAGTCTGGCAAGATAGCGCGTCATTTCGCTCGTCTCGTGTCCCGTTTAGTGCACCGGGCTCAACACCGAAGACGTGTGCGAACCCGAAGACTAAGCTATATCGTTCTAACTTAGTTATTTTCCATCAAACATTTTTTGACGATCACTTTTCGGCCTGCTATGGTTCCCCCCACTGAAAACTCGCGGTCTGCAAACGCTACCGCCGCACTGGGCAGCAAGATTCGCGCGTTGCGCCAACGACTGAAGCGCACGCTCGACGACACCGCTACCGCCGCGGGGATTTCGAAGCCGTTTCTGTCTCAAGTCGAACGCGGGCTCGCGTCGCCGTCGCTGACATCGTTGGCCGGTATCGCGCACGCGCTCGGTGTGACGGTGCAGTACTTTGTGGATACGCCGAGCGAGGAACGCTCGGTTTGCCGAGGCGAGCAGCTGCGCTTCTTCGGGTTTGCCGATTCGGCGAACCTGTTCGCGCGGCTGACGAACGTATCCGAAGGGCGCCAGCTGGAGGCGATCCTCGTGAGGATGCCGCCGGGGCAGAAGCGGTCGGAGGTGACGACACATGCAGGAGAGGAGTTCCTGTATGTGATTGAAGGGGAAGTGTCGCTGACGCTGGAAGGCAAGACGTTCGTCCTGCAGGCCGGTGACAGCTCGCACTATCAGTCGACGGTCCCGCACAGCTGGGTCAACACCGCGAAGATCGAGTCGGTGGTGGTCTGGGTCGGTACACCGAGGCTGTTCTAACGCACAGGTATTCCTTCGTTTCGAAGACGGAATGCCTGTCGAAAGAAACGTAAGGAATACTAAAATGCAATACGAGAATCACGGGCCTCCTCAATCGCTGCACCCGTCAGCGTCTCACGCGTAATCCGCGGCATCCGCCGCGCGACGCTCACCGAACAACCCTTCTCAAGACTGCCACGATGAAATCCTTGCATGCCATGTCGGCCGTGCTGGCCGCGCTCGCCCTGACGCCTGTCGCCCACGCCGTTACCGTTCCGTCGAACGTCGCGCTCGCTCCTCAACAGGACCTGACGCGACAGGTGCCCGCCGAAGTCGAGTCGCTCGACCCGGCGCACATCGAGTCGTGGACCGGCAACACGATCGGCCTCGACCTGTTCGAAGGGCTGGCCCGCATCGATGCAGCCGGCCAGGTCGTGCCGGGTGTCGCGCTGTCGTGGGAACACAAGACGCCGACGACGTGGATCTTCAAGCTTCGCCGTGACGCGAAGTGGAGCAACGGCCAGCCGGTGACGGCCGCCGATTTCGTCTATTCGTGGCAGCGCCTCGTCGATCCGAAGACGGGCTCGAAATACACGATCCTCGTCGAGTTCGTGAAGAACTCGAAGGACATCATCGCGGGCAAGGCCGCGCCGTCGACGCTCGGCGTGCGCGCCGTCGATCCGTACACGCTCGAGGTGACGACCGACGTGCCGGTCGCGTTCTTCCCCGAGCTGACCGCGATGGCGCCGCTCGTGCCGGTGAACAAGGACGTCGTCGCGAAGTTCGGCGACGCGTGGACGCGCCCGGGCAACATCGTCAGCAACGGTGCATACCAGCTCGTCGACTGGCAGCCGAACAACCGCATCGTCGTGACGAAGGACGCGAAGTACTGGAACGCGTCGAAGGTCGTGATCAACAAGGTCACGTTCCTGCCGATCGAAAGCGACGAAACCGCGATGCGCATGTACCAGGCCGGCCAGATCGACTACAGCTACTCGATCCCGTCGGGCATCTTCCAGCAGGTCAGCAAGCAGTTCGGCGGCGAACTGCGCCCGGGCCTGCAGCTTGCAACCTACTACTACTACCTGAACAACAGCGACCCGGCACTGAAGGACAAGCGCGTGCGCCAGGCGCTGTCGATGGTGATCGATCGCGACGTGCTGACGTCGAAGCTCACGCAGGCCGGCGAGAAGCCGATGTACGGCCTGATGCCGAAGGGCACGAAGGGTGTGCAGCCGTTCACGCCGGAATGGGCGTCGTGGCCGATGGCCAAGCGCGTCGACGCCGCGAAGAACCTGCTGAAGCAGGCCGGCTACTCGGACGCGAAGCCGCTGTCGTTCACGCTGACGTACAACACCAACGACTTGCACAAGAAGGTCGCGCTGTTTACCGCGTCGGAATGGCGCACGAAGCTCGGCATCAACACGAAGCTCGAGAACGTCGAGTTCAAGGTGCTGATGAAGGAGCGGCATGACGGCAAGGTGCAGATCGCGCGCGACGGCTGGTTCGCCGACTACAACGACGCGATGACCTTCTTCGACCTGATCCGCTGCGGCAGCTCGCAGAACACCGTCGGCTACTGCAACAAGCAGGTCGACACGTACGTCGAGGACGGCAACCAGAAGCTCGACGACAAGTCGCGCGCCGCACTGCTCACGCAGGCGCACGACACGGCGATGAACGACACGCCGATGGTGCCGCTGTTCCAGTACTCGGCGGACCGTCTCGTGAAGCCCTATGTGGGCGGCTACTCGCTGAAGAACGTGATCGACATGCGTGCTTCGCAGGACATGTACCTGATCAAGCACTGAGCGGAGCGATCATGCTGGCCTACGCACTGAGGCGCACGTTGTGGGCGGTGCCGACGATCCTCGCGGTCGTCACCGTCTGCTACCTGCTCCTGCATTTCACGCCCGGCGGCCCGTTCGATACGGAGAAGCAGCTGTCCGCGGCAACGCTCGCGAACCTGAATGCGAAGTATCACCTCGACGAGCCGCTGTGGAAGCAGTACCTGATGTACCTGAACGCGCTGCTGCACGGCGATCTCGGCCCGTCGTTCCGCTACGTCGACTGGTCCGTGAACGATCTCGTGAAGAAAGCGCTGCCCGTGAGCCTCGGCGTGGGCGGCGTGTCGATCCCGATCTCGATCGGGTGCGGCGTGTTGCTCGGCACCATCGCGGCCGTGCGCCGCGACAGCTTCATCGACCGCTTCGTGATGCTGATCGGCAACTTCGGCAACGTCATCCCGCCGTTCGTGCTCGGCCCCGTGCTCGTCTGGATCTTCGCGATCCTGCTGAAGACGTCGTCGGGCAACGGCTGGCTGCCGGCGGGCGGCTGGGGTGACGGCGGCTGGCAGTACCGGCTGCTGCCGATCGTGCTGCTGACCTTCATCAACATGTCGCTGCTCGCACGCGTGATGCGCGGCTCGATGATCGAGACGCTGTCGAGCAACTACATCCGCACCGCGCGCGCGAAGGGCCTGCCGGGCTCGACGATCGTGCTGCGCCACGCGCTGAAGCCCGCGCTGATGCCGGTCGTGTCGCTGTTCGGCACGGTCTGCATCTCGTCGATCACGGCCGCCGTCGTCACCGAATCGGTGTTCGCGCTGCCGGGGCTCGGGCAGCTCGTCGTGAACGGTGCCATCAACCGCGACTACACGCTGGTGCTCGGCCTCGTCGTGCTGACGACCGTCTGCGCGGTGCTGTTCAACCTGCTGGTCGACCTCGCGTACGCGTGGCTCGATCCGCGCATCCGTTATTGATCGAGGCACAGCGATGACTCCGACTACTCCTGTCGTCGGCCTGCCCGTGCAGACCGACTCGCCGCCGCGTTCGCGCTCGCCGCTCTCGCTTGCGATGGCGCGCTTCCTTCACAACCGTGCGGCCGTGTTCAGCCTCGTGCTGCTCGTGCTGATCACGCTCACGTGTTTCGTCGGCCCGTGGCTGCTCGCGGCCGATCCCGCCGCGAGCGACTGGGGCTCGATCAGCCTGCCGCCGACCTGGGCGAACCAGCACTGGTTCGGCACCGACGAGCTCGGCCGCGACCTGCTGGTGCGTACGCTGATCGGCGGCCGCGTGTCGATCGAGGTTGGCCTGCTCGGCACGCTCGTGTCGGGCCTGTTCGGCGTCGCGTGGGGCGCGACCGCGGGCTTCGCGGGCGGCCGCGTCGACTCCGTGATGATGCGCATCGTCGACATGATGTACGCGATCCCGTACCTGTTGATCGCGATCCTGATGATGACCCTGTTCGGCCGCTCGTTCATGCTGGTCGTGCTGACCATCAGTGCGTTCTCGTGGATCGACATGGCGCGTGTCGTGCGCGGCCAGACGCTGTCGCTGCGCAGCCGCGAGTTCGTCGATGCGGCGCGTGCGATCGGCGTGTCGCCGGCATCGATCGTGCTGCGCCACATCGTGCCGAACCTGCTCGGCGTGGTCGTCGTGTATGCGACGGTCTCGGTGCCGGGCATCGTGCTGACCGAATCGGTGCTGTCGTTCCTCGGCCTCGGCGTGCAGGAACCGATGACGAGCTGGGGCGTGCTGATCCAGGACGGCGCGCAGAAACTGGAATCGATGCCGTGGCTGCTGCTGGCCCCGGCCGTCATGCTGTGCGTGACGCTCTACTGCGTGAACTTCGTCGGCGATGGCCTGCGTGACGCGCTCGACCCGAAGGATCGCTGAAATGGCAGCCCTACTAGAAGTAGACAACCTCGGCGTGCGCTTCACGCGCAGGGACGCGCCGCCGGTCGACGCCGTGAGCGGCGTGTCGTTCGCGCTCGAAGCCGGCAAGACGCTCGGCATCGTCGGCGAATCGGGCTCGGGCAAGAGCCAGACCGTGATGGCGATGCTCGGCCTGCTGGCCGGCAACGGCTCGACGACCGGCGCTGCGCGCTATCGCGGCGACAACTTGCTGGAGATGGATTCGCGTGCGCTGAACAAGGTGCGCGGCGACCGGATCGCGATGATCTTCCAGGATCCGATGACGTCGCTCAATCCGTTCCTGACGATCGAGCGGCAGATGACCGAGACGCTGCAGCTGCATCGCAAGCTGTCGCGCAAGGAAGCCACGAAGCGCGCGATCGAGGCGCTCGAATCGGTGCGCATCCCCGACGCGGCACGCCGCATCCGCATGTATCCGCACGAGTTCTCGGGCGGCATGCGCCAGCGCGTGATGATCGCGATGGCGCTGCTGTCCGAGCCGGAAATCCTGATCGCCGACGAACCGACCACCGCGCTCGACGTGACCGTGCAGGCACAGATCATCGACCTGCTGCGCGAGCTGAACCGCGAGCGCGGCACCGCGATCGTGCTGATCACGCACGACATGGGCGTGGTCGCGGGCCTCGCGGACGACGTGATGGTCATGTATGCGGGCCGCACCGTCGAATACGCGCCGGCCGAATCGATCTTCGCGGCGCCGTCGCATCCGTACACGATCGGCCTGCTCAACGCGCTGCCGCGCCTGACCGACGCGGACGATGCGCCGCTCGTCGCGATTCCCGGCAACCCGCCGATGCCCGGCACCGCGCCGGCTGGCTGCGCGTTCGCGAAGCGCTGCACGTATGCGGAAGAACGCTGCGGCGCGGCGCGCCCCGCGCTCGAAACCTATGGCGCCGTGGGCGCGGTGCGCGCGTGCCACCGTCCCGTGGCCGATCTGACGGGAGGTCTGCGATGAGCGTCAATGAACGCCGTAATGCCGGCGCGACGGACGACACGCTGCTGTCCGTCGACGGTTTGAAAGTGCACTTCCGCGTGCCGCTCGGCGGCTATCCGTGGTCGCCGAAGGGGACGCTGCGCGCCGTCGACGGCGTGTCGTTCGACGTGAAGCGCGGCGAGACGGTCGGGCTCGTCGGCGAATCGGGCTGCGGGAAGTCGACGCTCGCGCGTGCGCTGATCGGCCTCGTGCCGATGACGGCCGGCACGGTGAAATGGCGCGGCGAAGCCGTGGCGCCCGATCACCTGCGCGGCACCACGATGCGGCGCGAAGTGCAGATGATCTTCCAGGATCCGCTCGCGTCGCTCGATCCGCGCATGACGATCGAACAGGTCGTCGCGGAGCCGCTCGTCACGCACCAGTCCGGCCTCGGTCGCACCGAGGTGCGCCGCCGCGTCGTCACGATGCTCGAACGCGTCGGCCTGAACGCGCATCACCTGCTGCGTTATCCGCACGAGTTTTCCGGCGGGCAGTGCCAGCGCGTCGGCATCGCACGCGCACTGATCGGCGAGCCGAAGCTCGTGATCTGCGACGAACCCGTATCGGCGCTCGACGTGTCGATCCAGGCGCAGATCGTGAACCTGCTGCGCGATCTTCAACGCGAACTGTCGTTGTCCTATCTGTTCGTTGCGCACGATCTGGCGGTGGTGAAGGCCATCAGCCAGCGTGTGCTCGTGATGTATCTCGGCCGCGTGATGGAGTTCGGCACGCGGCATGACGTGTACGGCGTGCCTCAACACCCGTACACGAAGGCGCTGCTCGATGCGGCGCCGACGCCGGAGCCGGCGCGCGAGCGTGCTCGCCGTCCGATGCTGCTGGCGGGCGAGATGCCCTCGCCGCTCAACCCGCCGTCCGGCTGTGCGTTCCGCACGCGCTGTCCGGTTGCGATCGAAGCGTGCGCGCAGGACGTGCCGCTGCCGGAAGTTCGGCAGGGGTCGGCCGCGCGTGTCGCGTGCATCCGCGCGGGTGTGGCGTGAGCTGAAGTGACGCAGCAAACATAACCAAGGCAGGTCAACAGGGGTAGGTGCGGCGCGAACGATCTTCGCGCCGCGGGTACAGGCGCGTCCTTAACCGGGCGCGCCGGGGGGCCGGGCGCGGATCGCAACCGGCGTGGACGATATCAACACAAGACGAGAATTACGATGAAAAAACAGAAGACGATCGGGACGGCATCGAAAATGCTGCTTGCGTGGGGGCTGCCGGCACTCGCCGGTGTCTCGCTGACGGGCGTCGCGCACGCCGACGACGCGGCCCCCGCCCCGCTGACGGTCGCTCAGGCCGCACCGGGCACGACCGTTGCGCAGGCAACGACCCCGAACGCCATTGTCAACGCCGAAGCGAACCAGGCCGTCACGCCGCCCGACGAGCCGTCGGCTCAGTCGCAGTCGAAGGGCTTCATTGCCGACAGCCACCTCAACTTCCTGTTCCGCAACTATGCCGACGTGCTCGACGCGAAGGGCGGGCCGCATCGTCACGCGTGGGTCCAGGGCGCGATGGCGAACTTCGAGTCGGGCTATACGACGGGCCTGATCGGTATCGGTTTCGACGCATCGCTGTATGCGGCGCTGAAGCTCGACGGCGGCCAGGGCGCCGGCAGCATGGTGCACATCGCCAAGGGCGGCGGTGGCGGCAACCAGCTCGCCTGGGCCTATCCCGGCATCTACGACGTGAAGGTGCGCATCTCGAACACGGTGGTCAAGTACGGTCTGCAGGCCGTCGACAACCCGTTCATGGAGCAGCACGACAACCGTGCGCTGCCGCCGACGTTCCTCGGTACGACGATCGTCAGCAATGAATTCAAGAACGTGATGCTCGAAGGCGGTAGCTTCACGAAGACCGATGCACGTGGTCACACGACGCTCACCAACCTGACGACGCAGTACGGCGGCACGCGCATCAATCGCCTGTCGTATGTCGGCGGTACGTGGGACTACTCACCGAATGGCGAAGTCGCGCTGTACGCGAACCAGGCCGACGACGTGTGGCACCAGTACTACGCGTCGTTGAAGCACAGCATCGGCAGCCCGCAGACGATCAAGTGGACGGGCTTCGGTAACGTCTACTCGACGCACGATACGGGCGATGCGCTGCAAGGCAAGATCAACAACAACGCATACAGCCTGTCGCTGGCCGCGCAGCACGGCCCGCACGAGCTGCTGCTCGGCTTCCAGCAGGTGCTCGGCGACCAGTTCTTCGACTACCTGAACGAAACGAACGGCATCTTCCTGACCAACTCGATGGACGTCGACTACAACGCGCCGCACGAAAAATCGCTGCAGCTGCGTTACACGTTCTACGGCAAGGAAGCGGGCCTGCCGGGCTTCAAGGCGATGGTCTGGGGCGTGACGGGCTGGGGTGCGGACGGCAGCGCGGGTGCGGCGAACGACCCGAGCAAGTCGAGCATCTACTGGAGCAACGGCGCGCCGGTGCAGGGCCGTCACCACGAGTTCGGCTTCATCCCGTCGTACACGTTCCAGAGCGGCAAGCTGAAGGACACGAAGGTCACGTTCATCGCGATGTGGCACGCCGGTTCGGCACACTACTCGGACGCGACGAACACCGAGTACCGTCTGGTCGTGAACCTGCCGCTGCACGCGTTCTGATCGAAGGGGGCGCAGGCGCCCCCGCATCGCACGGCCGGCCTTCGATCGAAACGATCAGGCCGGCTTGTGCAGCCCCGCGACCGGATCGTTCGCAGCGGGCATGTCTTCCACGAGCGACGTGAGCTGGCGGCCCGTATCGCGCCATGCGTCGAGGCCGCCGCGCAGCGCGAGCGCATCGGTGAAGCCTGCGTCGAGCAGGCGCTTCGCCATCAACGCGGCCGTGAACTCGTTCGGGCACGAGCAGTACACGACGAACTTCTGCGAGAACGGATAGCGCGCGACGATGTCGCCGATCTGGCGTTCGTCCGCGAACTGCGCACCGGGAATCGTGAACGGGTCGAGCTTGCGGTGCTCGGGCGAGCGTACGTCGAGGACCACCGGCGCGGACGTATCGCGCAGCATCGCGTCGAGCTCGTCGACGCCGACCCGCGCGCTCGCGAGCTGGCGGATCAGCGCGCGGCGGCGCATCCAGCGGATCGCCGCGTACACCGCGAGCACCGCGACGGCCACCAGCAGCGCCACGCGGCCGAGCTGGCCGGCACCGGCGAACAGCCAGTCGATCTGGCGATAGAACATCACCCCGATCACCAGCCCGACGATCGTCCACAGCGCGGCGCCGAGCGCATCGTAGCCGACGAACGTGCGGTAGCGCGTGCCGAATGCGCCGGCCATCGGCACCGACACGAGCGACAGCCCCGGAATGAAGCGCGCGACCGCGAGCACGCGCACGCCGTAGCGGCCGAAGAAGCGTTCGGTTTTCTTCACGCAGCTGTCACGCGACAGCGATAGCCGGCAGATCGTTTTCAGCGTCGTGCCGCCGAAGCGCCGGCCGGCGAGGTACCAGACCGTATCGCCGATCAGTGCGCCGAGCACCGACAGCGCGACCACCGTGACCAGTTGCGAGCCGATCATCGCCGGATGCATCGCGGACATCGCGCCGAACAGCACGAGCGTCGGCATCGCGGGCACCGGCAGCCCGATGGCCGCTGCGAGCACGTTGGCGAAGACGAGAAGCGGCCCGTATTGGGCGACGAGGTCACGAAGGAGCATGACGGCTGGCCGAAAAGGAAACGCGTGCGGAAGGCACGCAGATGGGCCGATTATCGGCCTTTTTCAAGTCAGCGGAGGGAATAACACAAAGCGCCTGACGGCGGCAGGGAGATGTCGGTGAGCCGGCGCGTTGCGCGCGGCTCACCGCCCAAAATCAGGAAGAGGTGCGGGCCAGCGACGCGGCGCCGTGGTTTTCGCCGGGCAGCTCGGCGCCATGCGAGCGGATCGCCGCGATCAGTTCGGCCGGCGTGATCTCGTAGCGGACTTCGCGGTGGATGCCGGGCTTGCGTTCGTCGATCTCGATCAGCAGCACGCTCTTGCCGTCGCCGGTTGCTTCGAGCCGGAGCGAGCGCAATTCGCGGCCGTCGGCCGGGTCGTGTTCGGTGAGCAGGGTCATTGCCCCGGATGAGCCGGTAGTGCGCATCGAACCTATCCTCGTATCGTGGATGCCGTAGTGGCGAAGATGTCTTTGTTGAATACAGCTTGACGCAGTTTAACGCGAACGGGCCGCAATTCGGAGCATTTTCGAGGGGTGAAATGAGGGCTGAACCACCTATCCTTCTGATGTTTGAGCCGCGCGGGGCGGGCGTTTGCGGCGGATCGGGCGCAGCCGCGGACGGCGCCTGACCGCCGTTCGCGGCCGGCCCAGC
>NZ_JAAGPE010000221.1:0-15663 GCF_017104605.1 Burkholderia sp. Ac-20384
TAGCGGCTCGCCCGCGCGCGGGACCCAGTCCGGCGCGGCGAGCCAGGCCAGCGGTTCGGAAAACAGCAGCGTGCCGTCTTCGCGCGGCGGGTCTTCGCCCGGCTCGTGCCGCACGATCACTGCGTCGAACCGGCGTTCGTCGTATTGCGCGAGGAGGTTCGTCGACGTGCCGAGATGCATTTCGAGCGACAAGCCTGGATCCTGCCGGTGCAGGCTCGTGAGCACGGCCGGCAGGTCGGGCACCGCGACATGCTCGCTGACGCCGAGCGACAGCCGGTGCGTGCCGGCCGAGATTGCGCCCAGCGCGTGATCGTGCGCGTCGAGCAGCGCGCGGGCAGCCGGCAGGAAATTCTCGCCGTCGGCGGCCAGCTTGACGACGCGCGGCGTGCGCGCGAGCAGCGGCTTGCCGAGGTGGGCTTCCAGCCGCTTCAGCTTCAGGCTGACGGCCGACTGCGTGGTGCCGAGCGCGTCGGCCGCGCGTGTGAAGCTGGCGAGATCGGCGACCAGCACGAACGCGCGGACGGCATCGAGGTCCAGGACTTTCATTTTCGATGTAAATGGATGAAATATTCATCAATGACTGTTCATTATAGTTTGGCAAGCCTAACCTGACGCTGTGTTTCCGTTCTTCAACGTCAACTTCACCGACAGGAGCAGGACCATGCCATTCACCCGTATCGCAGTCCGCGAAGGCAAGCCGGCCGCCTACCGTGCGGCGCTCGTCGACGGCGTGCATCGCGCGCTGATGCACACGTTCAACGTGCCCGAAGACGATATCTTCATGGTCGTCACCGAGCATGCGGCCGAGAACTTCGTGTTCGGTCGTCACTACCTCGATATCGAGCGCAGCGACGATCTCGTGATGATCCAGATCACCGCGAACAACACGCGCACGCTCGAGCAGAAGCGGGCGCTGTACCGGGCGATCGCGGACAACCTCGCGCAGCAGCCCGGCGTGCGGCAGCAGGACGTATTCATCAGTCTTGTCGAGGTGATGAAAGAGGACTGGTCGTTCGGCAACGGCCTCGCGCAATACGCCGTTTGACCTGCGACAGCACGACAGGGCCAGATCGTCGCCCGCGAGTTTTGGCGACGTGTACTATGGAAGCAGCTTCACGGGTGACGCCGGCGCGATCGATGTGCCGGCGCTTCTTCATGTGCAGGAGCCTCCATGTCGCGTGTGCTGGAAATCGTGTTGTCGCTGTCGCTGGAAGGGTGGCCGGTCAAGGCTGCGAGTCGCGCCCGGGGTGCACAGCGCGATTTCGGCGCCGAACTCGTGCGCGCGTGGCGGATCTGCCCGCAGGTCCGGATGCGCCGCGGCCATGAGCGCGTGACGATCGAGCCGTGCCAGATCGAGGAGGCCGAGCCGAGCCCCGGCGCGAGCTGGTGGACGTGGGTCGAGTCGAATGCGCACTGCAGGCGCGTCGTCGCGTCGCGCACGAAGGCGTTTGCGCCCGGTGTCACGGCGCGCGAATTGTTCGACGCGGAGCATGCGGGCATCGTCGTCGCGATGCCGCTGCCGATACCCGAGGCGGCCGTCGCAGCCGAGGCCGTCGTCGCGACAGGCGAAATCGACGGCACCGCGCCGGATACGGCCGGGCGCCCGGAGGAGGACGGTGCCCAGCCCGAAGCGTCGGCGCTGCGCCTCGTCAGCGAACGGCGACGCGGGCGCTGGGCCGACGACAGCGGCGTCGTAGTCGAGATGACGCTCGACGACGTCACGCTGCATCGCGGTAGCGAGCCGCCGCGACGCTACGTCGAGCTGCGCCTCACGGCGCCCGACTGGGAAACCTTGCCCGCGCGCACCGCCGCGCTGCATGCGCTGTTTGCCGCGGCGCGCGAATTGAGCGGCGCGTGGCCTGCATTTGTGCAACTGACGAGCGTGATCGATCGCCTATGCGCGGCCGAGCCGGCTGCCGACGGGCCCGTCAAGGCAAAGCTCGTCGACCTGACCGGCGTGCGTACGCAGCGCGCCGCGCTGTTCGCGCTGTCCGGCGACATCACCGCGCAATGGCTCGGCAACGAGGGCGGCGTGCTCGAGCACGACGATCCCGAATTCGTGCACCAGATGCGGGTCGCGCTGCGCCGCTTGCGCACGCTGATGCGCTTCTTCCCGCTCTTTGCCGACCGCCAGTGGCGCGACACGCTCGGTGTCGACCTGCGCTGGCTTGCTTCGTTGCTCGGCACGGTGCGCGACTGGGACGTGTTCGCGACTGAAAGCCTGCCCGCGCTGATCGCGGCCGACGGCGGCGACGGCGAGTGGAACGGCACGCTCGACGCCGCGCGCGCGCAGTGCGCGGCCGCGCGGGTCGAGTTGCGGCAGGCGCTGCATTCGGCCCGTTATGCGCGGCTGACGCTCGGCTGGCTCGAATGGCTGAGCTCGCTTGCGTTGCCGCCCGCCGAAGAGGGCGACGCGCCCTCGCTGCGGCGCCACGCGACGAAGCGCGTGCGGCGGCTGTTCGGTCATCTGTACGCGTCGCCGTCGCTCACGTCGCTCGATACGGCTGCGCGTCATCAGGTGCGGATCGATGCGAAGCGGCTGCGCTATGCGCTCGAATTCTTCGCGTCGCTGGCGTCGCGCCGCACGCGCACCGAGACGGTCAAGACGCTCACGCGCGTGCAGAGCGTGCTCGGCGAAGCGAACGACACGATGGTCGCGCTGCATCACCTCGAAAAATTGGCTGC
Source organism: Burkholderia sp. Ac-20384 (assembly GCF_017104605.1). Lineage (NCBI taxonomy): Bacteria > Pseudomonadati > Pseudomonadota > Betaproteobacteria > Burkholderiales > Burkholderiaceae > Burkholderia > Burkholderia sp. Ac-20384. The sequence goes on from NZ_JAAGPE010000221.1 coordinate 2,686, forward strand.
ACCACCGTACCAGCTCGGTTTCGTGCGCGGCTACGGCGCGGCGCTCGAGCAGCGCGCGGCGCGCGATGCCGAGACGCTGCTGGCCAGCCTGCGGCCGCCGAAGCTCGACGGCAAGCCGGGTTGACCGGCACGCGTTCCCTATAATGGCCCACCGATTTCCACACGCATCCTGATGACCGACGCACCGCAATCTTCCCCGTCCTTCGAACCGCTCGAACTGGGCGGCGAGCTGTGGCTGCGCGCAGGCGAGCAGACGCTCGGCGGCGCCACGCGCATCGCGTTGCTCGCGGCGATCGGCGACACCGGTTCGATCACGCGTGCGGCGAAGGCCGTCGGCCTCAGCTACAAGGCCGCGTGGGATGCGGTCGACACGATGAACAATCTTGCCGGCGAACCGCTCGTCGCGCGTTCGACGGGCGGCAAGGGCGGCGGCGGCACGACGCTGACGCCGCGCGCGACGTCGCTGATTGCCGCGTTCCGCACGATCGAGCGCGAGCATCGCCGGTTCATCGAGGCCGCGAGCGCGGCCGTGTCCGGGTTCGACGTCGACTGGGCGCTGATCGGCCGGATCGGGATGAAGACCAGCGCGCGCAACCAGTTGTTCGGCAAGGTCGCATCGATCGTGCGCGGCACCGTCAACGACGAGGTCACGCTGACGCTGCCCGGCGGACAGCCGATCGTTGCGGTGCTGACGCACGAGAGTGCCGATGCGCTCGGCCTGCAGGTTGGCGCGGACGCGTGTGCGCTGGTGAAGGCGTCGTGGGTCGTGCTCGCGGTCGACGGCGGCGAGCACGAGCTGAAAGTGTCCGCGCGGAATCAACTGCGCGGCAGCGTGGAAACCGTTGCGGCGGGTGCGGTGAACAGCGAGGTGACGCTCGCGCTCGATGGTGGCGGGACGCTGACGGCGGTTGTGACCAACGACAGCGCCGATGCGTTGCAACTCGATGCCGGCCGGCCGGCGATCGCACTGTTCAAGGCGTCGAGCGTGATTCTTGCGGTGACGGGCTGACGTCGCAGGCTGGACGGCGCGCTTCGACGATCGTATGACGGGCGGGGCGAAGCCGGCATCGCACAGCGCCTGCACGGCACCGGCTTCGTTTCCGCATTCTGCCTATGCCGCTACGCGCGGCTTCTCTCAGGCTCCAACCTGCCTGCCACGACCACGGCCTCGCGCGCTCACGTGACGCGCGTCGGCCACTCGGCGTGCGGCGGAGCCGCCTGCACGCGTCCTTCGCTCAACTGCACGACCTGGTCGCCGAACGCGGCGACGTCGTCGGGATCGTGCGAGATCAGCACCATCGGGATATCGAGCCGCGCCTGCAGCTCGGCGAGTTCGTGACGCATGCGTTGGCGCATGGCGCCGTCGAGCGCCGCGAACGGTTCGTCGAGCAGCAGGATCCGCGGCTGCGCGACCAGTGCGCGCGCGAGCGCGACGCGCTGTTTCTGCCCGCCCGACAATTGCGACGGATACTGCCCCGCGAGCGCTTCGAGATCGAACGCCTGCAGCCAGTAAGCGACTTCCGGCGGCACCGTCTTCGCGCGCGGGTTGCGCAGCCCGGACGTGAGCCCGAACGCAATGTTCTGGCGCACGTTCAGATGCGGAAACAGCGCGTAATCCTGGAACAGGTACGCGACGCGGCGCTCGCGGGTCGGCACGTCGATACGGCGTGCGGCGTCGAACAGCGGTTCGTCGTTCAGCGTGATCGTGCCTTCGTCGGGCGACAGCAGGCCGGCGATCGCCTGCAGCGTCATGCTCTTGCCCGCACCGGACGGCCCGAACAGCACGACGCGCTGCGTCGTCGCCGTGAACGACATGTCGAGCGTGAAGCGGCGCTCGGCGTTCGCGTAGGTCTTGCGGATGTCGACGACGAGGCTCATGCGTGCCTCCGTCGACGCAACCCGGCTGCCGGGCGAAGCAGGCGATACGGACGAGAAATGCGCTTCATGTCAGTTGGCTCCGCCGGGCACGCGACGGCACGAGCCAGCCGGTCGCGAGCAGCACGAGCACGCAGGTGATCGACGTCACCAGCACGAGGAAGTTGGCGGTGCTGTCGTCGCCGGCCTGCACGGCCGCGTAGATCGCGACCGACAGCGTCTGCGTGCGGCCGGGCAGGTTGCCTGCGATCATCAGCGTCGCGCCGAACTCGCCGAGCGCGCGTGCGAACGCGAGCAGCGCGCCCGCGAGAATGCCGCGCGTGGCGAGCGGCAGCGTCACGCGGAAGAACACCGCGACTTCGCCGAGCCCGAGCGTGCGCGCGGCGCGCTCGAGATGCGGATCGACGCCTTCGAATGCGGCCCGCGCCGACTTCAGGATCAGCGGAAACGCGACGACCATCGACGCGATCACCGCGCCTTGCCACGTGAAGACGAGTTCGATGCCGAGCTTGTCGAGCCACGCGCCGAACACGCCGCGCCGGCCGAGCAGCACGAGCAGGTAATAGCCGAGCACCGTCGGCGGCAGCACGAGCGGCAGCGTCAGCACGGAATCGACGACGTCGCGCAGCGGCGAGCGCCAGCGCGCGAGCATGAACGCGGCCGCGACGCCGAGCACGATGTCGAGCGCGGTTGCCCAGCCGGCAACCTTCAACGACAGCAGCAGCGGTACCCAGGCGTCTTGCATCGCGCTACGCTCACTTGCCCGCGGGCTTGAAGCCGAACGTCGACAGCACGGCCTGGCCCTGCGGCGACGCGACGAAGTCGATGAACGACTGCGCCTGCGCGGCGTGGCGGCTGTCCTTGACCACGGCGATCGGATAGGTGATGGCCGTCTTCGTCGGCACGGTCAGCGCAATTTTCACGCGGCCCGGCATGATCGCGGCGTCGGTACCGAACACGAAGCCCGCGTCGACTTCGCCGCGCGCGACATAGTCGAGGCTCTGGCGCACGTTGGCGGCCAGCACGCCCTTCGCGCTGACGGCATCCCACACGCCGGCCGTGCGCAGTGCGCCTTCGGTGTAGCGGCCGACCGGCACCGATGCCGGGTCGCCGTACGCGATGCGCTTCACGCCGGGCGCGGTCAGGTCGTTGAGCGACGTCGGCGCGGCGGTCTTGCTGTCCGCCGGCACGATCAGCACGAGCGAGTTCGCCGCGAAATCGCGACGCGTGCCGGGCACGATCACCTTTTCGTCAGCCGCACGATCCATCGCCTTCTGGTCGGCCGACGCGAACACGTCAGCCGGCGCGCCCTTGGCGATCTGCTGCATCAGCACGTCCGACGCGCCGAAGTTGAACAGCACCTTGGTATCCGGATGCTGCTTCTCGTACGCATCGCCGACGGCCTTGAACGCGTTCGTCAGGCTGGCGGCGGCCGACACGACCAGTTCGTCGGTGGCGGAAGCGGGCGCGCTGAACGCGATACCGGCAGCGGCAAGCGTGGCGATCGGCAGCAGGCGAAGCAGGGTGCGGCGAAGCGGACGGACGGTTGAGCGCATGGTGGATTCGTTTTGGTTGGGTGGAAACCGTAATCGTAATATAGGGCGGGTTATAACGCTCGACATACCGCTCATGCGACGATGCGCATGTAATGGTCAGACGTGAAAACGGACAGGCGTGACGGCCGGGCGGCCGGTCACGTACGGAGCGTGTGCGGCGACGACTGGGTGCGCTGCAGCGACGATGGCTGCGATGCAGGGCGGTAGTTCGGGTTGGCCTTCCAGCGCGCGCGGACGAACGGGCGTTCATGGCCCGACAGTTGCAGCGCCACCTTGGTGACCCACCGATGCGACGGCACCGTGATGCCGTGCAGCGCCACCGTCACGAGCGCGAGGCTCGCGACGACCGCGGGCACCGACCAGCGGTGCGGCACTGCGCGCCACGAGCCGGCGATGAACGCGAGCGCGGCGATTGCGCCGACGATACAGCCGGTGATCGATTCGGACGGCGAATGGGCGTCGAGCGCGACGCGCGACACGCCGACTGCGACGCCGGCCGCGAGCCCGAGCGCGATGCCGGCGAATCGCACCGGCGTGCGCGTGCGGATCAGCGCCAGGAAAATCGCGACGGGATACACCGACGTCGACAGCATCGCGTGGCCGCTGAACCCCGTGAAATCCCACTTGCGGATGCCGATCCCCCAGCCGAGGAACGCGATCTTCGTGAGCGCGACCACCCCGATCGCGGCCGCGAGCACGCCGAGCCACGCGGCCGCGCGCTGCCACGAGTAGCCGAGCGCGAGCCAGACGGCGATCGTGATCGCGAGCGGCAAGGTCAGGCCGGCGCCGCCGAACGCGGTGATCATGATCCACAGGTGAGACGACAGGTCGAACATCGGGAAGGGGACGAACGAAGGCGGGGAAGATGCTTAAATCAACGCGCGAGCCGGGAAGAACGACTACAACGGATACAAGCGGCGAAACCCCAGTATAGCGCCGCGTGCGCATGAGCCCCGTTTTTTGCGCGGCCGGGAACTATCCGCGTGCAGGAAAAATCCCAGAAACAATGTTATGGTGCATTGCACAAAGACGAACGCTGCATCCGTTGTGATGCCCCTATTTTTCCTGACTGCGAGCCCGATCGATGACCAAAAGTCTGACCAAGGTGTGGCTGGGCGGCATGAAACGCATGCTGTCTCCGGCCGCCCAGCGCGCGGCGCGCGATGCGCAGCGCATCACACGCGACGCCCTCGAGGCGGCGGCCTCTCCCGCCGCATCCGATCTGTCCCCGCCGCGCGAATCGCGCGTGCGACCGCGCGCAGCCGCCTGGGCGGCCGGCGAGTGGACGCGCGGCGAACATCCGATGGCGCCCGCGCTCGGGCGCCTCGTCCAGAATCTCGCTTACGGCCTTTACGTGCCGCCGGGCCGCCGGCGTGGCGCGATGCCGCTCGTCGTGATGCTGCACGGCTGCCAGCAGTCCGTCGACGAATTCGTGCAAGGCACGCGGATGAACCTGCTGGCCGACAAGCACGGCTTCGCGGTGCTGTATCCGGAGCAGTCGCTGCGCGCGCACGCGCACGGTTGCTGGCACTGGTATGAAGATACCGACCGCGCGGGCCGAGGCGAGGCGAACGCGGTGGCGTCGCTCGTCGACGCGCTCGTCGACGAACGCGGTTTCGACGCATCGCGTGTCTATGTCGCCGGGCTGTCGGCCGGCGCGGGCCTCGCGTCGCTTCTTGCACTGCACCATCCCGACCGCTTTGCGGCGGTGGCGCTGCATTCGGGCCCTGCGCTCGGCGAGGCGAGTTCGGGCATTACCGCGATGGACGTGATGCGGCGCGGCGTGCGCCAGAACCCGGCTGCGGCGGTCGATGCGCTGGTCGATGCCGCAGCGTATCCGGGCATGCCCGCGCTGATCGTCCAGGGCGACGGCGACCACGTGGTCGCACCGAAGAATGCCGACCAGTTGACGGTGCAGTTCATGCGCCTGAACGGGCTCGCCGACAGCCGCGGCGCACTGCGCGGCGGCGAACGCGTCGAGACGCGCGACGCGGGTGCGCAGATCACCGATGTCTGCCGCGACGGCGAGCCGGTCGTGCGGCTCTGTCATGTGAAAGGGCTCGACCATGCGTGGGCCGGCGGTGATGAAGCCGTGCCGTTCCACGCGGCGGTCGGCCCCGATGCGAGCGCGATGATCTGGGCCTTTTTCGAAGCACATCGCCGCACTGTGGCGACCGAACGACGCATCGTCTGATCGACGCTGGCCAAAGACTAGGGTTTTCCCTATAATTCGGGAATACCCTAGTCAAAGAACCTTTGGATTGCGAGATCAACCATGTACCTGCTGAGCCACCTCTTCCTGATGCTGACCAAGAACGCTGAAAAGGCCTCGAAAGAGCGCGCCGAGGCATACCTGGCAGACGCGACCGACATCTATGATCTCGAATTCCGCATGCGCAAGATCGATCGCGAAGCGGCGATGAACCGCCCGTACACGTTCGGTTCGCGCTAAAGCGCGCAGGGCGGGCAGTCAGGTCCGCCGTTCCGGCGAGTCACGCAGCAAAAAAGGGCGCGTGCGGCTACATGCCGCACGCGCCCTTTTTGCATTCCAGGCCTTGTGTCGCGTCAGACGACCGTCAGGCGCACCGGCACGTTGTTACGCGTCGCGTTCGAGTAAGGGCACACGTGGTGCGCCTTCTCGACCAGCGCTTGCGCGTCGGCCTTGTCGAACCCCGGCAGCGACACGCGCAGTTCGACGTCGAGCCCGAAGCCGCCTGCGTCATTCGGGCCGATGCCCACTTCCGCCGTGACCTGCGTGTCGGCCGGCAGTGCCTTCTTGTCCTGGCCGGCGACGAATTTCATCGCGCTCAGGAAACAGGCCGAGTAACCTGCGGCAAACAGTTGCTCCGGATTCGTGCCTTCCGCGCCCGTGCCGCCGAGTTCGCGCGGCGCGGCCAGCTTCACTTCCAGCTTGTTGTCAGCGGATACCGCGCGGCCGTCGCGGCCACCCGTGCTCGTGGCGCTGGTCTTGTACAGAATGTTCATCGTGCAGCTCCTGTCGGGAAAAGGGAGGAAAAGCGGTCCGGTCGAACGGGGTGTCGCCGGCCACGCGTAAACAATAGAACACAAATTATTTGTGTGCAAATGAATTTTTGAAGAAAAGGCCCGGCACTGCCGGGCCGGTTCATCGAGGCTCGCCTGTCAGCGTTCGTTGGCGGCCGACAGTGCGTCGCGCAACTGCTGGAGATCGGCGCGCAGCCTGACCAGGAAGTCGGGCGATTGCTGCATCGCGCAAAAGAGATCGGCGGGTACCGAGCGCGCGCGGTCCTTCAGCGCACGGCCTTCCGGCGTCACCAGCACGTTGACGACGCGCTCGTCGGTCGCGCTGCGTACGCGCTCGACGTAACCGAGCGCCTCCAGCCGCTTCAGCAGCGGTGTGACCGTAGCCGGGTCGAGGTCGAGCCGCGCCGCGATGTCCTTCACTGCGATGTCGTCGCGTTCCCACAGCACGAGCATCGCGAGATATTGGGGATAGGTCAGCGACAGCTTGTCGAGCAGCGGCTTGTACGCCTTCGTCATTGCGTGCGAAGTCGAGTAGAGCGCGAAGCAGAGTTGCTCGTCGAGCGTCTGGGGCAGCGGGGGCAGGCGGTCCATGATTCGGAGGGCGCGTCGAACGCGCGAACAATTTGTACGCAAATTATTTTGCGCGCAAAAGATCGGGATGAACAGGGGCGGCCGGCGAGGACCGGTGGCTGACGGAGGCGGGGGAAGGGCGGGGGCGCCGGGGAGGCAACCCGGCGCGGAGAGCGGCGGGCCGGCGACGCGCGCCGGCCGGGGAAACTTCAACGGCCCGACGTGGTGGTCGTCGCGCCCGGTTCCTGTACGCCGAAGCAGCCGCGATAGGTCGCGTAGAACGAGCAGTACAGCATCGTGACGATGATGATCGTCACCGGCATCATGATCGTCAGCGCATAGGCGCCGGCGCCCAGTGCCTGCAGCAGCAGCGACAGCGCGAGCGACGTGCCGAGCGCGACGGCGAACCACAGCACGCCGTACACGACGAACGCGCCGCGATTGCGCCAGCAGCTGACGACGCTGAAGAACAGCGCCTTGGCGGGCGGGACGTCATGCCACGCGACCAGCACCGGTGCGAACCAGAACAGCATCGCGACCGGCAGGTAAAGCAGCGTCGCGAAGAACAGCGCGCCGAGCGTGCCTTGCGCGGCGAGCGCCTCCGGCGTCGTGCTCGCTTCGTCGGCCGCGCCCATCATCACGTGGAACAGCGCGCCGCCGTCCACGAACGACGAAGCGGCGAACACGACCACCATCGACGCGACGTAGATCACGCCGAGCACGAGCAGCCGCTGGGTCGCGACGGTACCGTACGAGCGGAAGCCGTCGACGAGGATCGTCGGCATCACGGGCTTGCCGGCCACCGTGTCGCGGCATGCGGCCATGAAGCCGACCGCGACGCCGGGAATGAAGACCAGCGGCAGCGCGGAGCCGATCACGGGCACCATCGATATCAGCGTGATCGCCAGCAGGTACGTAAAGAACAGCGTGATGAACGCGAGCGGGTTCCGGCGGAACAGCCAGATGCCTTGACGGAACCAGACATAGCCCGTTTTGGCGGGCACTTCGATCAGTTGCATGCGGTTTGGATCTCGGGAAGCGCGGGCGTATGCGCGATACGCTCGCGCAGGATGCGTTCGAAATGGCCGGGGTCGTGCGGCTTGAGCATCTCGGCCGCGCGCGGCAGGTAGAAGTCGTACAGGCGCGACACCCAGAAGCGGTACGCGCCCGCGCGCAGCATGTCGCTCCAGTGGCGGCGCTCCTCGGCCGTGAACGGCCGGACCGTCTGGTACGCGCGCAGCAGCGCGTCGGCGCGCGCGACGTCGAGCACGCCGGTCGCGAGGTCGACGCACCAGTCGTTGACCGTGACCGCGACGTCGAACAGCCACTTGTCGCAGCCCGCGAAATAGAAGTCGAAGAAGCCGCCGAGCCGCACGTCGTGGCCGGTGCCGGGCGCCGCGTGCGCAAACAGCACGTTGTCGCGGAACAGGTCGCAATGGCACGGCCCGGCCGGCAGCGCCGCGTAGTCGTCCGACGCGAAGAAGCCGGCCTGGTGCGCGAGCTCGCCTTCCAGCAGCGCGCGCTGCTCATCCGTGATGAACGGCACGATCGCCGGCACGTTCTCCTGCCACCACGGCAGGCTGCGCAGGTTCGGCTGGTTGCGCGGATAGTCGCGGCCGGCGAGGTGCAGGCGCGCGAGCATCTGCCCGACTTCGATGCAGTGTTCGACCCCCGGCGCGAGTTCGGCCGAGCCGTCGAGCTTCGTGACGATCGCGGCCGGCTTGCCGTGCAGCATGCCGAACAGCGCGCCGTCGTCGCGCGGGATCGGGTCGGGCACCGGCACGCCATGGCCGGCCAGGTGGCTCATCAGGTCGAGGTAGAACGGCAGCTGTTCCGCCGTGAGCTTTTCGAAGATCGTGAGGACGTACTCGCCGCGCGTCGTCGTCAGGAAGAAATTGCTGTTTTCGATACCGGACGGAATGCCGCGAAACGCGAGCACGTCGCCCAGTTCGTAGTGGCGCATCCATTGCGCGAGATCGGAGTCGGAAACAGCAGTGAAAACGGCCATGCGGGATGCGTCAGGTCAGGGTGTCGGCACGCGTGCGGCGTGCGTCGCGACAGCAGGTGAAGGGAGGCGGCGCGCGGCGTTCGGTGTCGCGCGCCACGGAATCAGTAGCGCAGGTTCAACGACGGCAGGCGCGTGATCGGGATGCCCGCGTCGTGCGGCTTCGGCGACGTGTCGGGCGTCGAGCTCATCTGGTAGCGCGTGCCGAAGTTCGACTTCACGTCGATCTCGACCGGCTTGCCGCGATCGCGGTACTCGGTGACTTCGGTGCCGTTCTTGCTCTTTTCGTGGAAGCTCGGCGTGCGGCGGATGTCGTCGAAGTCGACTTTCGACGTGACTTCGGCGCCCGGCCGGTTGATCTTGCGGAGATCGGGCAGGCCGGCGGCCTCGTTGGCCTCGGCCCGAGCCTGCGCGTCGGCGTCAGGCGTACCGCCGGCGGCGTAAGCGGCGCTGGCGGCGGCAAACGCGGCGGCAGCGACGACGAGAATGAGCGGCTTCATGATGAGTCTCCAGTGAACCCACCGATTTTAGCAAATACTGCGGCCCATCCGGCCCTCGCGTGCGTAGGGGCAGCCATAAGGGCGACCGGGTTCCGTGGTAATGTCGTCGGATCAGACGAGGTGATGAAAATGAAGAACGATTTGAGCCGCCGGCACCGAGTGCTGACGCCCGAGAGCCCGTCAGTCGAGGCTTTCGACGATCCGATCGCCGCCGTCGCGCGGCTGTCCGCCATTTACGACACGAACACCGGGTTCCTGCGCGACGCATTCGCGCGCTATCGCCGCCACGAACCGATTACCGAGCACGTCCGCGCGTGCTACCCGTTCGTGCGGATCCGCACCGACGTCAACACGCATGTCGATTCGCGCCGCTCGTACGGCTTCGTCGCGGGCCCCGGCGTGTTCGAGACGACGGTCACGCGCCCCGATCTCTTCGCGAACTACTATCGCGAGCAACTGCGCCTGCTGGCGAAGAACCACCATGTGAAGATCGAGATCGGCGTGTCGTCGCAGCCGATTCCGATCCATTTCGCGTTTCCGGAAGGCATCCATCTCGAGGGCGAGCTCGACCGCGACCGCCTGCTCGCGATGCGCGACATCTTCGATACCCCCGACCTGTCGTACCTCGACGATCGCATCGTCAACGGCACGTTCGAGCCGGCGCCGGGCGAGCCGCATCCGCTCGCGCTGTTCACGGCCGCGCGCGTCGACTTCTCGCTGCACCGGCTGCGCCACTACACGGCGACGTCGCCCACGCACTTCCAGAACTACGTGCTCTACACGAACTACCAGTTCTACATCGACGAGTTCGTGAAGCTCGGCCGCACGGTGATGACGGAGAGCGACGATCCCGAGGTGCGTGCCTACCGCAGCCAGTACAGCGCGTTCGTCGAGCCGGGCGATGTCGTCACCTACAACGCGAACCTCGGCAGCGAGCCGGCCGAGGGCGCCGCGCCGCCGCGCCTGCCGCAGATGCCCGCGTATCACCTGAAGCGCGCGGACGGCAGCGGGATCACGATGGTCAACATCGGCGTCGGCCCGTCGAACGCGAAGACGATCACCGATCACATCGCGGTGCTGCGCCCGCACGCGTGGGTGATGCTCGGTCACTGCGCGGGGCTGCGCAACACGCAGCGTCTCGGCGACTACGTGCTCGCACACGGCTACGTGCGCGAGGATCACGTGCTCGACGCCGACCTGCCGCTGTGGGTGCCGATTCCGGCGCTCGCCGAAGTGCAGCTTGCGCTCGAGCGCGGGGTGGCCGACGTGACCCGGCTGGAGGGGGCTGAACTGAAGCGCGTGATGCGCACGGGTACGGTCGCGAGCGTCGACAACCGCAACTGGGAGCTGCGCGATCATCGCGAACCGGTGCAGCGGCTGTCGCAGAGCCGTGCGGTCGCGCTCGACATGGAAAGCGCGACGATCGCCGCGAACGGCTTCCGCTTCCGCGTGCCGTACGGCACGCTGCTGTGCGTGTCGGACAAGCCGCTGCATGGCGAGCTGAAACTGCCGGGCATGGCCGACACGTTCTATCGCGGACAGGTCGACCAGCATCTGCAGATCGGCGTGAAGGCGATGGAGATCCTGCGCACGAACGGGCTCGACAAGCTGCATAGCCGCAAGCTTCGGAGCTTTGCGGAAGTGGCGTTCCAGTAAGTGCGATGTCCGGCGTGCCCTGTGGGGCCCGCCGGGGTTTGCGTTTTCCGGTTTACCGCACTGGTTGACGTGACGGTGCATGCGATTTCGCGGGCTGGCAGCGTGCGGTCGCGTACCTGTCATCAGCGAAGCGACTTCGAAACCCCGGCTGGATCGGATTGCCGGGGCCTTGGTCACCATTGCACCGGTTCGACGGTCCGGTCGAATGCAGCCTCGAGCAACGCGGTCTCGCGATCGTCGAGTCTCAGGTCGAGTGCCGCGAGCGCGTCGGTCGGGTGATGCGGCTTCGACAACCCGACGATCGGCGCGGTGATGCCTGGTCGGCTCAGCACCCAGGCCAGTGCGATCCGGGCGGGTGCCATCCCGCGTGCGTGCGCCACCTGCCTGACCATATCGACGGTCGCCGCGACCGCGTCGCGCCCGTCGTACCAGGACACCATTTGCTGGTCGGTTGCGGCCCGCGTCGTCGCGGCATCGCGCGAGCCGGCCAGCAGCCCGCGGCCGAGCGGGGACCACGGCGTGTAGGCAATCCCTTCTTCGATGCAAAGCGGCAGCATGTCGCGCTCGTCGTCACGGCAGATCAGGCTGTACTGGCTCTGCATCGAGACGAATCGGGCGAGGCCGTGGTGCCGCTGAAACGCGAGCATCTTCATGAATTGCCACGCATGCATCGACGATGCGCCGAGATAGCGGACCTTGCCGCTCCTCACGAGGGTATCGAGCGCATCGAGCGTTTCTTCGATCGGCGTGTCCGGATCGAACCGGTGGATCACGTAGAGATCGACGTAATCCGTCCCGAGGCGCTGCAGCGACGCATCGATGCCGGCGAGCAGATGCTTGCGCGACAGCCCGCGCGCATTCGGCCCGTCACCGGTCGGAAAGAACGCCTTGGTGGCGATCACCACATCGTCGCGCGTCGCGAAATCGCGCAGCGCGCGCCCGAGAATGCGCTCGCTCTCGCCGTTCGAGTAGATGTCGGCCGTGTCGAAGAAATTCACCCCCGCATCGAGTGCCGTGCGAATGAAAGGGCGGGCCTCATCCTCGGTCTTGACCCACGGGCGCCATGACGGGTCGCCGTAGGTCATGCAGCCCAGGCACAGCCTCGATACCTTCAGGCCGGACGCTCCCAGTCTCACGTATTCCATCGGTTCTTCCTCCGTCGCGGCGCCGGTCAGCGCATGCCGCCGATCGTGTAGCCGCCATCGACCAGGAGCGATTCGCCCGTCACGAAGCGTGCTTCGTCGCTGCAGAGCCAGACGGCCGCGTCGGCCACGTCTTCGGGCGTGCCGATCCGTCGTGCGGGCGTGAATGCGGCGAACGGGCGGAACATCTCGTCGTCGCCGAAGCGGCGCGCCATCGGCGTGTCGATGATGCCGGGGTTCACGTTGTTGATCCGGATGCCGTGCGGGCCGCCTTCGAGTGCGACCGCGCGCACCAGCGCATCGAGCGCGCCCTTGCTGGCCGAATAGGTCGACGAGCCGGCAAGCGCGCCTTTCGCGAGCCACGACGACGTGTTGACGATCGCACCGCCGCCATGCGCGAGCATCGCCTCCATTTCGTATTTGATCGACAGCCACGTACCTTTGAGATTGGTGGCGATCACATGGTCGAAGTCGGCCTCGGTCTGTTCCACGATCGGCGCGAACGTGCCTTCCGTACCGGCATTGTTGAACGCGGCATGCAATGCGCCGTAGCGTCCGGTCGTTGCGTCGACGAGCGCGCGCACGCCATCGGCGGACCCGACGTCGATGGCCATCGCGAAGGCTTCGCCACCGCGCTCGGTAATCGCGCGCACGGTTTCGTCGAGCGGCGC
>NZ_JAAGPE010000222.1:0-241 GCF_017104605.1 Burkholderia sp. Ac-20384
GACTCATTAAAAAAAAAAAAAATCTATATACTCAGTGACAGCCGTGACCCTAACCAACAGATCAACGGTCTACACGGTTATGAATACAGGAGGCTCCGGTACCACCGAGCGCGGTCACGGGGTGATGTCATGCATGATCAGTACTAGACATACCAACTCATACAGCACGCTCAGCCAGATCTCGTGCTATCACGTTCACTACTCTACAACAGGACAGGACAGCTCATCAGCGTAGTGATTC